>NZ_CP022684.1:1335000-1507500 GCF_002863865.1 Ketobacter alkanivorans
AGGAACGCTCTTAACAATGACGAAGATTTAAGCATTAGACGCTCAAAAATGGGTGCGCAGGTTCATTTTGTCGTATAGGGCAGCCACCTGCTCCTCATAGCCGTTGAACTTTTGGGTTGGTACCCAGTTGGGATCCCACAGGCTATTGGGGAGACGGCGCTCACGCTTTTGGCTCCAGCGTGGATGGTCAACTTCTGGATTCACGTTGGCGTAAAACCCGTATTCGCTTGAAGCCAGTTGCTGCCAGGTTGTTTTGGGGGCGGTGGAGGTAAATTCGATTTTGACGATGGATTTGATGCTTTTAAAACCATATTTCCAAGGCACCATTAGACGCAATGGCGCACCGTTCTGCGGCAGCAGGGTTTTACCGTATACGCCTACGACCATCAATGTCAGCGGATGCATGGCTTCATCCATCCTGAGCCCTTCCACATAAGGCCATGATATGGTTGAGCGACCGAAACGCTGAGCAGGGAATCGGTCCGGATCAACCAACGTCTCAAATCGCACATATTTTGCGCTTGATGTGGGCTCAAACCGCCTGAGAAGATCCGCTAGCGGGAAGCCAACCCAAGGCACCACCATTGACCATGCTTCGACGCAGCGAAATCGGTATATGCGATCCTCAAGCGCGTGCGGCTTGAGAATGTCCTCCAGCGTGAAGTTGCCTGGCTTTGCCACCTCCCCCGCCACCTGCACACGCCAAGGGTCAACCTTGAATGATTTACTAAGGCGAGCAGGATCGTCTTTACCGGTTCCGAACTCGTAGAAATTATTGTATTGGATGATGTCTTCGTAAGGTGTGGGCTTATCTCTGGATGAACCAGCCCATGCGACACTGTCGGCCAGCTTCTGCTTGAGCATTGCCTGCCATGTTTCAGGCGAGGCAGGAGCCCCCACCACAGGCAGACTGACCGCAGCAGCCAAACCAGCACCGAAGTAGCCTGCAGCCTTAAGCCAGGCGCGACGGGACCAGTAATCGCTCTCTGAGGTAAGCTCATAGGATTTGGGGGTTGTTTTGTCGCTAGCCTTAATCAGCATCGGGGTATCCTCGTCTGTCTGTAATTATATAGACGCAGATACCCCGCTAATGTTTCTGCTTGCTAGCTAGATTTTCGACGCAACGCCAGCAACGGGCCACTGAGCGCGTAAAGCAGAAAGATTGCCAGTAGCATTTGCGAGGGGTAGGAGGCAACAACGGCCAACACCAACACCACCACAAGGATGGCAACAAATGGCACTCGCCCTTTGAAGTCCAGCTCTTTAAAGCTGCTGTACTTGACGTTGCTCACCATCATAACGGCTGCAAACCCTGTGACGAGAGCGGCAATCACGGCAATAACCTGGCCATCGAGCTGATACTCCGTCCCGCACCAGACCATGCCTGCAACCACCGCGGCGGCGGCAGGGCTGGGCAGCCCAGTAAAGTATCGTTTATCTGCTGTATCGATCTGAACATTGAAACGGGCCAGCCTGAGTGCAGCACAGGCTGCGTAAACGAAGGCCACCATCCACCCGACTTTACCCATACTGGACAACGACCAAGAATAAGACACCAGCGCAGGTGCCACCCCGAAGGAAATGCAATCGGCAAGACTGTCGTACTGTGCACCAAACTCACTCTGCGTGTTGGTCATCCGTGCAACGCGCCCATCAAGCCCATCCAGTATCATGGCAACGAATACTGCAATGGCCGACTGCTCGAACATGCCGTTCATTGCGGCGATGATGGCGTAGAAACCTGAAAAGAGCGCGCCCGTTGTGAACAGGTTGGGTAGTAAATAGACGCCTCGGCGGCGGATTTTTTTGCCTCCCTCCAGCTCCTCACCCTCTACGACCTCAAACGTCACTCCATCGTGATCGTCAAAGTCATGATGCTCTTCATAATCCTGCTGGTCTGTGGCCGATTCAGCCTCGATGCTCTCATCGACAGGCTGCCGAGTCGGATTTGTGTCCTTTTTTTTGGGATGCTGCCGTTTGTCTACCATATTCCGCACCTTACCGACGAATCTGTTACTCGCTAAATGTGGTGTTTAAATGCCTATTTTGCAACTGCATTGATCTATTTTAATGGCCGCAAACAAAAAACGCGGCAAACGCCGCGCTTTTTGTCACCGAATAGGCCGCTTAGTTCTTGGACTTGTCGATGATTTTGTTAGCCTGAATCCAAGGCATCATTTCGCGCAACTTAGCACCTACCTGCTCAATAGGGTGCGCTGCATTATTACGACGATACGCTGTCATGGAAGGATAGTTGTGCGCACCTTCTGCGATGAACATTTTGGCATACTCACCATCCTGAATACGCTTAAGCGCATTACGCATGGCAGCACGGGACTCATCATTGATGACCTCTGGACCCGTTACGTACTCACCGTATTCTGCATTGTTGGAGATTGAGTAGTTCATGTTGGCGATACCGCCTTCGTACATCAAATCTACAATCAGCTTCAACTCGTGCAGACACTCAAAATACGCCATCTCAGGGGCATAACCCGCTTCAACCAGGGTTTCAAAACCGGCTTTAACCAGCTCGACTGCACCACCACACAGAACCGCCTGCTCACCAAACAGATCTGTTTCGGTCTCATCTTTAAACGTAGTTTCGATAATGCCGGTACGACCACCACCTACGCCGGAAGCATAAGAAAGAGCTACATTTTTGGCATTGCCGGAAGCATCCTGATAGATGGCAACCAGGTCAGGGATACCACCGCCTTTAACGAACTCGGAGCGCACTGTATGACCAGGTGCTTTAGGAGCAACCATGATGACGTCAAGATCTGCACGAGGTACAACTTGATTGTAGTGGATAGCAAAACCGTGAGCGAATGCCAGGGTTGCGCCCTGCTTCAGGTTAGGCTCGATTTCGTTTTTGTAGAGTTGAGCCTGAAATTCGTCTGGAGTCAGGATCATGATCAGGTCAGCCCACTGCACTGCCTCTGGCACAGACTTGACACTCAGACCAGCGGCTTCGGCTTTAGCAGCGGTTGCAGAACCCTCTCGCAGAGCTACCACGACTTCAACGCCGGAGTCTTTCAGGTTGTTGGCGTGCGCATGGCCTTGTGAGCCGTAACCGATGATCGCAACTTTCTTGCTTTGGATAATGGAAAGGTCGCAATCTTTGTCGTAATAAACTTGCATGGTTCTTCCTCTATGTGTAAATGCTTTCTTCGCAATAATAATTAAGTGTGTTACTTGTTTGCGCCAGACTTAAAGCGCCAGTACCTTGTCACCACGGGCAATACCGGAAACACCGGAGCGAACCACTTCCAGGATGGAAGCCTCGCCCACCGATTCCAGAAATGCATCCAGCTTATCGCTGGCACCTGCCAACTGCACGGTATAGACCGAGCTGGTCACATCCACGATTTGGCCGCGAAAGATATCAGCAGTACGTTTGATCTCAGCACGCTGAGCACCGGTGGCTTTCAACTTAACCAGCATTAACTCACGCTCTATATGAGCGCCTTCGCTGAGATCTACCAGCTTAACCACTTCGATCAGCTTGTTGAGCTGTTTGGTTATCTGCTCGATGGTACGATCCGAGCCCGATGTGGTCAGTGTCAACCGGGACAGGGTTGGATCATTGGTGGGCGCCACTGTCAGAGTTTCGATGTTGTACCCGCGCTGGGAAAACAAGCCTACAACTCGCGACAATGCACCCGGTTCGTTTTCCAACAGGATAGAAATAATTCGTCGCATGATCAGGTACGCTCCGTCTTATTCAGCCACATGTCACGCATGGAGCCTTCTTTTATCTGCATAGGATATACGTGCTCGTTGGGATCAACGGAGATATCCATGAACACCAGACGATCTGTCAGTGAAAAGGCCTCTTTCATTGCGCCCTCAAGGTCTTCCGGCTTGGTAACTCGTATTCCCACATGCCCATAAGATTCCGCCAGCTTAACAAAATCAGGCAGCGATTCTTCGTAGGTCGAGCTGGAGTGACGCCCCTGATATTGCATGTCCTGCCACTGACGAACCATGCCCAGGGCCTGGTTGTTCAAATTGATGATTTTGACGGGGAAGTTATATTGCAAGCAGGTGGACAGCTCCTGAATATTCATCTGAATACTGCCTTCACCGGTTACACAAGCCACCGTGGCATCAGGCTTTGCCGCCAGACAGCCCATGGCCGCAGGCAATCCAAATCCCATTGTGCCCAAACCACCAGAGTTGATCCACTGACGCGGATACTTGAACTTGTAGTACTGGGCGGCGAACATCTGATGCTGACCAACATCCGAGGTAACAATGGCTTCGCCGTTAGTAGCCCGATACAGCTCTTCGATAACCTGCTGTGGCTTAAGCAATCCAGTCTTGGTTTCGTAACGCATGCCGTGGTATGCGCGCCAGGCTTCAATTTGCTTCCACCAGGCTTCAAGCGCCTGCGGATCTGGCTTCTCATCGGTTTTCTCGAGTTGCTCCAGCATCTCTTTCAACACCTGATCAACCGGGCCCACGATCGGGATGTCGACAGGTATGTTTTTGGCGATGGACGCAGGATCCACGTCTACGTGTATGATCTTGGCGTTGGGGCAGAATTTGCCGGTGTGGTTGGTTACTCGATCGTCGAAACGAGCGCCAATAGCCATTACCACATCGGCATGATGCATAGCCATGTTGGCTTCGTAGGTTCCGTGCATGCCCAGCATGCCGACAAATTGCGGATCATCCCCTGGAAAACCACCCAACCCCATCAGGGTGTTGGTGCAAGGGAAGCCCATTTTGCGAACCAATTCGGTAAGCTCAGCGGCTGAATTGCCCTGAATAACACCACCACCGGTATAAAAGATAGGACGCTTGGCAGCCATCAGCAGGTCGACGGCTTTTTTGATCTGTCCAGAATGACCTTTGGATACCACATTGTAGGAACGCAGCTTCACCTTGGAGGGGTAGCTGTACTCATAGGTAACCGCCGGGTTGGTCAAATCCTTGGGAATATCCACCAACACTGGGCCAGGGCGACCGGTGCTGGCGATGTAAAAGGCTTTCTTGATGATGGACGGAATGTCTTCGGTCTTTTTCACCATGAAGCTGTGCTTCACGATAGGCCGAGTCACGCCCACAATATCGGTCTCCTGGAAGGCATCGTCGCCGATCCAGTCAGACTGCACTTGCCCCGTGATGATGACCATGGGGATGGAATCCATGTAAGCGGTAGCAATACCGGTTACTGTATTGGTTGCGCCAGGGCCTGAAGTAGCCAGGCACACCCCCGTTTTGCCGCTGCTGCGGGAAAACGCATCAGCCATGTGAGCAGCAGCCTGCTCATGACGAACCAGCACGTGGGAAATGCTGGGCTCCTGGTATAGCGCATCATATATATGCAGCACGGCACCACCAGGGTAGCCGAATATGATTTCTACACCCTCATCCTTTAAGGAGCGGATGAGCATCTCTGCACCAGATAAAAGTTCCACGATCTCACACCTTCTATTGAGCAATCGGCACCGGCCTTTCTAGCCAGCCAGCGTGCGCTCAAGCCTGTTACGAACCAATTAAAGTCATGAATGTCAGTTCCACCCCACCGCAGTCGACTTCGGTATGGGGTGGCCTGTGGGTCAGAGCTAGCTTGGCAACCAGAGCCCAGGGGTTTTGGCCGGGTTGCCTCATACGCTGTTAAGCCTATGATTTATCTAGCGAGATCGACGGGGTATGGCAGGAAAACCGGGTATCCGCAGCCTGCCTAAAAGTGGCGATACTCTCGCTCTAGCGCAGCCCGGCCGGGTATCTCCCTCCAGTCTGCACCCACCTCAGTGAGCCGCATATCTTGACATGGATGTGAATTTTGTCAATAGAAGGGCTTTGTGTGGAAAACCATGCACTTAGCGTGGGCTAATCTATACTTCCAAAATTGCAGTAATGAATTCACAAATCAGCACTGAATTCCTACGAAGGTGCCCATTAAGCGGCTATAGTTAGGGTAGTATTTCTACAAACATGGGCAACATCATGATTAAACGACCTTTATTCATTTTTTCAGTGCTGTGCTTTGCGCTGATAACTTCACCACTTACCCATGCAGGAAAATTCTACAAATGGGTGGATGGAGCCGGTGTAACCCATTACGGTGAAAACCCGCCTGATACCGAAACCGCTGTTGTAATCAACGTCAAAGCCGGCGCATCGAGCGATCAAGCCAAAGAGCTGGATAAATTGGATGCGCAGCGGAAAGCCGCTCAGCAAGACCAAGCCCCAAAGGAAGACCCCAATGCTGAGGTCGAACGCCGCAACAAAGAGATAATGGCTAACAACTGCAAAATTCAGCGGCAGAACTTATCTCAGCTACAAGCTAACAGCCGAGTTAAGCAAACTGACGAAAATGGCACTATCCGATATCTGAGTGCCGAAGAAATTAGCGCCAGAACCAAGGAAATACAAAAGTATATTGACGATAACTGCAAAGGCTTATAGCAGCAGGCAGCCTCTTGCGGACAGGGCGCGCCGGTTTCAAACTGCCCGGCGAGCGCCCAAGCCATCCTGATAAAAAAATGCCTTAAGGGCACTTCTGTTGATGGGTTTGGATAAATGCCCATTCATTCCGGCATCAAATGCCTTCTGCTTGAACTCATCAAAGGCATGGGCCGTAAGCGCAATAATCTTCACTTTCTCTAACCCTAAATCATGTTCCAGTGCACGGATCTGGCGGGTAGCATCGTAACCATCCAATTCAGGCATCTCGCAATCCATAAAGATGTAGTCGTAGGCACCATTGGACTGCTGGTAAAGCTCTACGGCTTCACGACCATCCCCGGCTATATCCACCTCACCCACCAAAGGCTTCAACAATTCTCGAATGACCATCTGATTAACCGGGTTATCTTCTGCCACCAAGACCTTCACCGGCAACAGCGGTGTATTATCAGCCACATCCACATCCCGTGACGCTGCTGAAACATCGCGCCAACCTAGCCATGCGTTAATAGCAAAAGGGGCTTTGTAACTGCGTTTGGGGTTGATCGCAACAGCGCTGCTGCACTGCTCCAACATCACCCCATGTTCATCAATTTGAATTCTGATATCTGGCTTTGTGGTGACCGCGACAATAGTGACCCCTTCGCGCTCCAGACTTTCGCAAACGAAGTGGTTGAGCTGAGCAGCACCACCTACGACAGCAACCGATGGCATGGGGTCAGGCAGTTGGGGCTGCTTTGCGTCTGCGCCCAAGGGAAAACCTAACTCAACCCAAAAGACACTACCCTCTCCCTGAATACTTTCAACGCCGATGTTGCCGCCCATCGCTTCAGTCAGCTTCTTACTGATGGCCAGACCGAGCCCTGTCCCTCCAAATTTACGATTGGTTGAAGTATCCCCCTGGGTAAACGAATCGAATAGCTTCTGTTCCTGCTCATGGCTTAGGCCAATACCCGAGTCAATTATTTCCAATCTTACCGTCTGACGCTGACCATCAACAGCCACACTACGAGCACTGATGAAGATGTGACCTCGATCGGTGAACTTAATGGCATTACCCAACAAGTTATAAATAATCTGCTTGATTCGGGTTGGATCACCCAACAGCGGCGCATAAATCTGAGGGCTGACAAACGACGACATCATCAACCCTTTCTGACTGGCTGATGCATCATAGATAATCACAGCATCATCGATAATCTGTTGCAGGGATAGCGGGATCTGCTCCAAATCCAGTTTTCCTGACTCAACTTTACTCAGATCAAGGATGTCGTTGAGAATATTTAACAGCAGCTTGCCAGAACTCTCTATGGTGCCAATCATTCTGGTTTGCTCTGCATCCAAACGTGTGTCCTTAAGCAGGTCAAGCACCCCCAAAACACCGTTCATGGGTGTTCGGATTTCATGACTCATCACGGCCAGAAAATCGCTTTTGGCTTTGCTTTCATACTTGGCTGCCAGTAGTTCTTTGTCGGCCTGAATTTCTTTCTCGCGAGCCTGGAGCTGCTCCTTTTGCAGGGTTAGGCTGTCCTCTCTCAACCGGTTAATACGTGCCGCCAACGCCAGGGAAAGCAATATGGTTTCCAATGCAGAACCAATCTGCATCAAGTTCTCGGTCAGCCAGTTATAGGGAATCAGGCCAAATTTATTCAACCCCATGACCAAACAACCAAGCACGAAAGCATCCCACGCCACTGAAAATATCCGCGCATCTGTCTCATATCGAGCCCAGTAACGGATGCCAATATAAGCAACACTGGCAGCGCTCACTACGGTCATGAAGGTGGATATCGGAACCACATACTGAAACGGAAAGATCAGGCTGGCAATTGCCAAAAAGGGAGCGCTGACTATCTGGAGCAACATAACCTTGTACAAAGGCGGGGACACTTCACGAATGCGCAGCATTTTATTGGAGAACAGGCTTGAAAACCCGTTCGCCAAAGGAATGAAAAACGCCATGCTGACGGCGTTCCAATCGGTGAACTCAGGCCATAAAACCTGATAAGCAACACCATGCAGAATCGCCTGAAAGATCAATACGCCCGCCATGGTACCTACATAAAACAAGTAGGTAATATCACGAACGCCCCACACCAGAAACAGGTTGTAGAAGATCATGGCAATCATCAAACCATAGTATACGGTTTGCCACGACAGCCTCTGCTGATCGACACGCCAAAAAGTAGACTCGCGCCACAGCGCCATCGGCACCTGAATAGCGTTGCCACCTTTAACGCCAAGATAAAGTGTTGTACTGGAATCAGCAGGCATAGTAACAGGAAAGATCAGATGCCGGTGATTGATGGGGCGATGGTCAAAATCCACCTGATTACCCAGCACCAGCGTCTGCAGTTGGCGCTGCCCCTGCATGTGACGCAGCTCAACCCGGTCTAACAATGGATAGCTCACTTCCAGCAAGCGATGGACTTCATGCGGCGTGGGGTTTTCAATAACAAACCGCAACCACAGCTGCGAATTGCTAAAACCGAAGTTTGGAACGCTATCTGGGTGTTGTTGCCACACCAAATCTGTATCAAGAGGATCAAAAGCGCTGTCCCGATCCACTAACACATACTCTAATTCATTGTATTGAAAGGCCCCATCCTCAAGCGCTGACAACTGAATCCCCGCAGATGCCCTCGAACTGTTGAACAGGGCGAGATCCAAGATGAGCCCCACACACACCAAACCGAATACCCAAAACACACTACATCGGTGTTGAGATAGCTGCACCACGTGCCCTCTTAAACATTGCGATCTATAAGGAAAGGATAGCTTGATTATCTGTATCCTGTACCTCCATTACCGTTTAATCCGGAAACGCTAACGCTCAAAGAAAAAAGGCCTGCGTAACGCAGGCCTTCGTATCTACGAAATGTATAATATTGATAATTAAAGGCTATTTGTCGAAACGGATACCATCTCCATCCAGCTCTGCACGAATGGTTTCGCCGGGCAGGAACTCCCCGGACAATATTGACTGCGCCAGCGGGTTCTCTATTTCACGCTGAATCGCCCGCTTCAGTGGTCGTGCGCCGTACACCGGATCGAAACCGGCCTCAACCAGTTTGGCCATCACCCCCTCAGACAGGGTCAGTGCCAGGTCACGATCAGCCAGTCGTTTGCGCAGGTTGGCCAACTGAATTTCGGCAATGCCTCGAATCTGCTCGTTTAGCAAGGGATGGAACACCACTACCTCGTCGATGCGGTTAATTAATTCAGGACGGAAATGAGTGGCCACGATGTCCATCACTGCAGACTTCATTTGCTCGTAGTTTTCATCTCCAGCCATGGTCTGAATCACATCTGAGCCCATATTAGAGGTCATCACAATCACCGTATTACGGAAATCCACGGTTCTACCCTGTCCATCCGTAAGCCGTCCGTCTTCCAACACCTGCAATAGAATGTTAAACACATCGGGGTGCGCTTTTTCTACCTCATCCAGCAAAATAACCGAATAAGGCTTACGGCGTACGCTTTCGGTCAGGTAGCCGCCCTCCTCGTAACCCACATAGCCGGGAGGCGCACCGATCAAGCGAGCCACCGAGTGCTTCTCCATAAACTCCGACATATCGATGCGAACCAGCGACTCCTCGGTATCAAAGAGGAATGTCGCCAAGGCCTTGCACAACTCCGTTTTACCTACACCAGTAGGGCCAAGGAACAGGAACGAACCATTAGGACGATTCGGGTCAGACAATCCAGCCCGAGAACGACGGATCGCGTCGGATACCGCTTTTATGGCCTCATGCTGACCCACAACACGGTGATGTAAGGCATCCTCCATTTTCAGGAGTTTTTCACGCTCACCTTCGAGCATTTTGGAAACCGGAATACCGGTCCATTTGGAAACCACCTCGGCAATCTCTTCCTCGGTGACCTTGTTGCGCAACAACTTCATTTCCATCATTTCAGCCTGAGCTGCCATATCTAGTTGTTTTTCAAGCTCTGGAATGCGCCCATACTGCAGCTCGGACATTTTGGTCAGATCACCGCTGCGCCGGGCCTGCTCCAAGTCGATTCGTGCTTGCTCCAAGTCCGCCTTGATCTGCTGGCTACCATGGAGGGAGGCTTTTTCTGCCGTCCACACTTCATCCAGATCGGCGTATTCAAGTTCAATTTTGTCGATATCTTCATTGAGCTTGTCGAGGCGTTTGCGAGAGGCTTCATCCTCCTCTTTTTTCAACGCTTCACGCTCCATCTTCAACTGAATTAGACGGCGCTCCAGACGATCCAGCTCTTCCGGCTTAGAGTCCATTTCCATACGAATGCGGCTGGCAGCTTCATCGATGAGATCGATGGCTTTATCGGGCAGTTGCCGATCCGTGATGTAACGCTGTGACAGCTTGGCCGCTTCTACGATGGCAGAATCGGTAATGTTAACCCCGTGATGAACTTCGTAACGCTCTTTCAAACCGCGCAGAATCGCAATGGTATCCTCAACGGTGGGCTGATCCACTTGCACCCTTTGGAAACGGCGTTCCAATGCAGCGTCTTTTTCGATGTACTTTCTGTATTCATCCAGTGTGGTCGCACCCACGCAATGTAACTCACCACGGGCCAGCGCAGGTTTCAACATATTGCCTGCATCCATCGCGCCTTCGCTTTTGCCAGCGCCCACCATGGTGTGCAGTTCATCAATAAAGAGAATCACACTACCCTCTTCCTTGGCCAGCTCATTGAGAACGGATTTGAGGCGCTCCTCAAATTCACCTCGATATTTGGCACCCGCCAGCAGTGACCCCATATCCAAGGAAAGCACACGTTTGTTTTTGAGACCTTCAGGCACCTCACCATTCACCACACGCTGCGCCAAGCCTTCCACTATGGCAGTTTTACCCACACCGGGCTCACCAATAAGCACTGGATTGTTTTTAGTGCGACGCTGCAATACCTGAATGGTGCGGCGGATTTCATCATCCCGCCCGATAACAGGATCCAGCTTGCCATCGGCGGCACGCTTGGTCAGATCCATGGTGTATTTCTCCAGCGCTTGCCGGGACTCTTCTGCATTGGGATCGTTCACTTGTTCACCCCCACGTACTTTCTCGATGGCTGTTTCCAGATCGCGCTTGGTAACACCCAGTTTTTTGAAAATGGCTCCGGTAACCCCTTTATCCTCCACCATGGCTAACACCACGATTTCACTGGAGATATATTTGTCACCCCGTTGCTGCGCGTATTTGTCCGCCACATTAAGGATGCGCCCCATGTCATTAGACATGTGAACATCACCATCATGATCCTGAACTTGCGGCAAACGAATCAACTGTGCCGTAATTTCATCCTTCAACTGACCGACGTTTACGCCAACCTGGGCCAGCAAAGGCTTAATGCTGCCGGAGCTGTCATCCAACATGGCTGACAACACGTGCAGCGGCTCGATAAAATTGTGATCCCGGCCCACCGCAATGGACTGAGCATCAGACAGCGCCATTTGCAATTTGCTGGTCAAACGATCAATTCGCATGGAATACCCTCTTAACTGTGCTTTCGGCGCGATGGCACACTCGCAACGCCACACGCCCTAGTAACTGCTTTACAATTTGGGGGCGTTCCAGGCGCTTTTCAAGCTTGATGACTGTTTTAGGTGAACAGTTTTAGGGAAATTCAGGAGGACTATTGAGCTGGATCAATCCAGATCAAGGATAACATCCGCCCCGTCACAGGCTGACGCCGAAAGGAGAAGAAGCGAGTATCGCTATAAGTGCAGTACTCACCACCACCGACTCGATTTATACCCGAGCGAACGAGGCGGTTACGGGCTAACTCATAGAGATCGCATTGCCAACGCCCCCGCACATTGCTCTGGAAACAATATGCCTGGTCAGGGGAATCGCTTAAAAAGGCCTCACGCACCTCTGCACCCACTTCGAATGCTGACTGAGCAATGGCAGGGCCTAACCACACACTTATTTGATGAGGCTTGCAGGCGAACTTTGCAAGGGTAGCTTCCAATACGCCCGCCGCCAATCCTCGCCAACCGGCATGAGCCAGCGCCACCTCAGCACCATCATTGGCAGCGAAGAACACCGGCAAGCAATCAGCCGTGTGCAGGGTGCAAATTTGCCCCGCATCGCAACTGTAGACCGCATCACCCTCCCGCTCCAAACCATCTGGCCTGGCTTCAACAACGGCGGTACCATGGACCTGCTTCAACCACTGAGGTTGCCTCTGCCAATGAAAATACTCTGCCAATGCCTGGCGGCAATTTGCCACCGCCACAGGATCGTCCTCCACGTGATTAGCCGTATTAAAACCGTCATAAGGTGGCTGGCTTAGATCCCCGGCCCGGGTTGTACACCACGCCCGCACACCGGGTATGTGCCAACCCGGCTGGAGCCATTGCTGTACCTGTTCCTGGGTAAGCACATTCATCACCGATCGCTGGCGGCGTCCTCGCGCAAGACCTTGATCATGGCTTTGAAATCATCCGGCAAGGGCACTTCCCACTCGCAGTATTCACCGGTTTCAGGGTGTTGCACACCTAATTTTTTGGCGTGAAGCGCTTGGCGTTTAAACTGGCGCAAAGCTTCGATCAGCTCCGAAGTAGCCCCTTTGGGAATGCGCAAACGCCCACCGTAGGTGGGGTCGCCAAGCAATGGATACTGTGCATGGGCCATATGCACACGTATTTGGTGGGTACGCCCGGTTTCCAACTGCACTCTAATATGAGTATGGGCACGGAAACGCTCGATCAGTCGATAATGGGTAACCGCCGGTTTACCGGAATGGGTGACTGCCTGCCGGGTACGCTGGGTTGGGTGTCGGCCGATGGGCTGATCCACCATACCGCCCCCTGTCATTACACCAGATGCAATGGCTTCGTACTCACGGAAGGCGGTTTTTTCCTGCAACTGATTAACCAGCGAAGTATGGGCCTTTAGGGTCTTGGCCACCACTAAAAGACCGGTGGTTTCTTTGTCAATTCGGTGCACGATTCCTGCACGGGGCAATGTTGCCAGTTCCGGCGCGTGATGCAGCAATGCATTCAGCAAAGTACTGTCCCGGTTGCCCACCGCAGGGTGCACCACCAGCCCTGCGGGTTTATTAATCACCAGCAGATGCTCATCCTCATACACAATATCGAGATCAATCGGTTGGGGCTCCCAGCTCTGCTCGGCTTCCAAAACGGCATCGATCACTAGCATTTCGCCGCCGATCACCTTATCCCTTGGCTTACGGGTTTGGCCATCGACAGTAAGCTCACCATTCTTGATCCAGCTCTGCAGGCGAGAACGGGAATAATCGGGAAACAGCTCGGCGGCTACTTGATCCAGGCGCTGCCCACCGTAATGATCGTCAACCTGGGCGCTGAATTGGATTTGCTGGGACATGGAACTCTCTCGTTGATATCGGGTCGGATATTTTACCTCAGATCCAGAGCATTCGCCTGACTTTGCTGTGCAGGTGGCCGAATGTGGCTATAATGGCCGACTTCAAGAATTCTAATAGTGGATAAAACGATCCTATGTTGATTTGGCGAACCTTTTTGATTCGACGCCTGTGGTTAAGCCTTCCTTTGATTGCCCTGCTGGCGGCCTGCTCTAGCGCACCGAAAACACCCCAGCTATCCGAACGCCAGTTCTATGAGGAAGCACAAAAAGCCATTGATGGGAACAACATGAGCCTCGCCATCGAGCGCTTACAGGGCTTGGAATCACGCTACCCGTTTGGACGCTATGCCTCACAAGCAAAGCTGGATCTGATTTACTGCCACTATCGGGCAATGGACTATGAGGCTTCCGCCGCCACGGCAGAACGCTTTATTAACACCAACCCCGATCATCCACAGCTGGACTACGCCTATTATATGAAGGGCCTGGCCTCATACAGCGTCGATAGGGGCCTGCTGGAACGCTTCATTCCCAGCGACTTTACCGAACGGGACATGGGGCCAGCGCGGGAATCCTTCGAGGACTTCAATCGCCTTATCAACCGTTTCCCCAATAGCGTTTACGCCGCCGATGCCCAGCAGCGCATGGTGTACCTGCGCAACTTGCTGGCAGCCTATGAACTGCGAGCTGCAGAATTCTATATGCGCCGAGGCGCTTACGTTGCCGCTGCCAATCGTGGCCGTTACGTGGTGGAAAACTTTGACACCAGCCCATCGGTAGCCGATGCGTTAGTCATTATGGCGGAAGCCTACACTGAGCTGGATCAACTGGATCTGCGGGACAGCACGGTAACTGTGCTGGAACACAACTACCCCAGCCACCCCAGGCTGGCGAAAACAGGTGGTTTCGAGTACCAGAAAAGCAAACGTGGCCGTCGTTCACTCGCCAGCGTACTCACCTTCGGATTAGTAAACTGAGGTTACGGGCCTGCTGGATTACTCTCCGGCAGGCCACTTGCAGGTAATAGGGTAGCGTCGATCCCGCCCAAACGCCCGTGAGGTGATTTTAGTGCCCACCGCAGCCTGACGCCGCTTGTATTCATTCAAATCGACTAACCGCAACACCCGTTGCACCGTTTCGCGATCGTACCCCTTAGCCACAATCGCATCCGCGCTCAAGTCTCTTTCTACATAGAACTCTAAAATGGCGTCCAGCTCAGGATAGGGCGGCAAGCTGTCTTCATCTTTCTGATCCGGTGCCAACTCCGCAGAGGGAGGGCGATCAATGACTCGCTGGGGAATGGGCGGGTTATCTGGAGTCAACTTATTGCGGTACTCACACAGACGAAATACCAGCGTTTTCGGAACATCCTTCAAGACATCGAAACCACCTGCCATATCCCCATAAAGCGTTGCGTAACCGACAGCCATTTCACTCTTATTACCGGTGGTCAGGACGATATAGCGCTTCTTGTTAGACAGCGCCATCAACATCACGCCACGACATCGAGCCTGCAGATTTTCTTCTGTGGTGTCGCGGGCGGTACCCTCAAAATCAGGCGCTAACGTCTGCATAAAGGCTTCGTACATGGGCTCTATTGGACGAATATGGTAAGGGACACCGAGCGCAGTGGCCTCTTCTTCAGCATCATCAAGACTCATCTGAGAGGTATATCGGAACGGCATCATCACCGCCTCAACCCGCTCGGCCCCCAAGGCGTCTACCGCTATTGCCAAGGTCAGCGCTGAATCCACCCCACCAGACAACCCCAATACTGCACCTTTGAAGCCATTCTTGTTAACGTAGTCCTTAACGGCCAGCACCAGCGCGTTGTAGGCGCTCTGCTCCACTGTTTGATCCGGCTCCACCGACATAGCGAGCGGCTCAATCTCATTGTCGTATCGAAAAGCCACCGGATACAGGCCAGCTTCAAAAGCCGGAGCCCGGAACACCATCGCTCCATCAGCGTTCACCACAGATGAGCCGCCATCAAACACAAGCTCATCCTGCCCGCCCACCAAATTGGCATAAACAATGGGCATATCGCCTTCCCGTGCGCGCTTCTCCAGTAACCCCGCCCGCTCCTGCTCCTTGCCTAAATGGAACGGCGATGCATTGAGATTCAACATCAGTCGTGCACCAGCATTACGCGCTTGAGTCATGGGGCCGCTATGCCAGATGTCTTCACAAATGGTAATGCCCACCGGTATATCTTTGATCGAAACCACACAAGCCTGATCCCCAGGCTGAAAGTAACGCTTCTCATCGAACACAAGATAATTGGGTAATTCCTGTTTGTGATATTCTGCAATCAGCTTGCCCTGATGAATAACACCGGCCGAATTGTACAGTTTCTCATCAAGCCCTCGAGGATACCCAACCAAAGTATACAAATCACCCGGCAACTGATCACACAGTCGGGCAAGCGCTTTTTCCACCCGGGTGCGGATACTGGCACGGAACAGGAGGTCTTCTGGGGGGTAGCCTGTCAAGGTAAGCTCTGGAAAAACAATCACATCGGCATTGAATTCATCCTTGGCACGCCGAGCGGCATTTAATATTTGTGTCGCATTCCCGTCGATATCCCCTACCATGAAATCCAACTGCGCTATAATGATGTGTAAATCATTGTTTTTCATGAATTTTAAACCCTGCTAACCTATGGCTTGCCAAACACTGACAAAATAAGCGCGTATTTTGGGGCAAATCGCCCTCGCGCGCAAAGGCCAAAGCCACTGAGGACAAAACCATGATCGTTCGTTTAATCATTTTTATTGCACTGGTAAGCCTGCTGATCCTGGTTTATCGCAAGTTTACCGCCAATAAACAAGCCACTCCGCCTGAGGCCGACGCAGCTTCTATGCGCAAGTGCGCTCAGTGCGGTATACACCTGCCTGAATCTGAAGCCTGCACTGAAAACGGAAAGTTCTTTTGCAGTGACGCCCACCGCCAAGCCTATTTGAATAACAACAAGGATGACTGACAACACCGCCAACCACGAACTGGCCCTGGAGGAAGTTCGCCAAAATCAATGGCGATTGCTTCAGGTATACCTGTACTACCGGCTGGTACTGGGCTTCAGCCTTGTGGGTGCCTACATCGTGGAAACCAGCCAGAATAAAAACAGCAGCGGGCTGAACGAACGGCTGTACTTTGCTGCGGTGATCACCTACCTGGTACTATCCGTACTAAGCCTGCTGATCAATCGCTTGAAAGCAGGCCGCATCAGTATCCAGATCTTTATGGTCATTATTATCGATATTGTTGCCATAGCTTTACTTGAGTACGCAAACGGAGAAACCAACAGCAATCTCTCCATCCTGCTTGTAGTGACCGTAGCTGCCGGCAGTATTTTGGTAGAGGGCAAACTGGCAACATTTTTTGCGGCCGTTGCAACCCTCGCCATACTGTACAAGCAAATTCTTAATGGCGTACTGCACGGCAGCTTTAAGCAGGATGATTTTCTACAAAGTGCTTTTATAGGCATTGCCTGTTTTGCCACCTCACTACTTGCTCAGCAAATTGCCAAACGCCTGCGTGAAAGTGCGGATTTGGCAGGCAGGCAGGCCGAGGATCTCGCAAATCTGGAAGAACTGAATCATCTGATCATCCAACGCATGCGCACAGGCATTGTTGTTGTCAGTCATGATGAAAGAATCGTGCTTATCAACGAGGCCTGCTGGAAAATGTTTGGGATGCCAGTAATGCGTGGGTTGAACTATCTTGAAAATCTTTCACCACAGCTGGCAACACAACTGAAGACCTGGCGCTCAGATCCATACAAGCGCACCACCCCCTTCCGCACTCACCCTGCCGGGCCTGAGGTACAAGCCAATTTCACCCTAATGGAAACTGGCGACCAATCAAACACGCTTATTTTTGTGGATGACAACACCCGAATGGCGCAGCAGGCGCAACAATTAAAATTGGCCTCTCTGGGTGGGCTAACCGCCAGTATTGCCCACGAAATAAGAAACCCCCTGGGGGCCATCAGCCATGCCGCGCAGTTGTTACAGGAATCCAACGACCTCAACAAAGGCGACGCCCGCCTCAGCGAAATCATCCACCAACACACCATCCGTGCCAACAAGGTGATTGAAAACGTACTGCAGCTATCCCGCCGAAAGCAAGCTGAACCTGAACTTTTCAACATCTATCAATGGGTGGAAAATTTCATTCGTGAATTCGAATCCACGCAAGATCAAAACTGTAAAATCCAATTCATCTGCAAAAAGAAAGACCTCCAATTCCGCATCGACCCTTCTCAGATGCAACAAGTGCTTACCAATCTATTTCATAACGGCATTCGCTATAGCGAACAAAACACCGGCAAGCGCACCCTGACTGTCGTGGCAGATTTCAACATCCAATCAGAACAGCCAACACTGGATGTGATTGATCAAGGCCCCGGTATCGCCAAAGAGCAACAGGATAAAATCTTTGAGCCGTTCTACACTTCAGAAAAGAGCGGCACAGGTCTGGGGCTGTATATCGCCAGAGAGTTGTGCGAAGCTAATCAAGCCCGCCTTGACTACCACACCATTAAGAGTGGCAGCTGCTTTCGTATTACGTTTTCACATCCATCCAGAATAGTGACCATATAACAATGAGCCAATATAAAGCACTAATTGTTGATGATGAGCCTGATATAAGGGAACTGCTCGATCTGACGCTGTCTCGAATGGACATAGAAACCTTTACCGCAGCCAATATTGATTCTGCTCATGTTGCACTTGATCAGGAAAAATTTGATCTCTGCATTACCGATATGAACCTGCCAGATGGCAATGGCATTGATTTAGTGAAATACATTCAAGCCAACAACCCTAGCTTGCCGGTAGCTGTTCTTACCGCCTATGGCAGCATGGAAACGGCCATTACTGCGCTGAAAGCAGGCGCCTTTGACTTTGTATCCAAACCAGTAGATCTTCAACGATTGCGGGATCTGGTAAACACCGCTCTCAAATTAAAATTTGAAAAACAGGAGCCTGCCACCGGCGAGACAGACTCACCCATATTGGGCACATCGCCACAAGTAAGAAAACTACAAGCGCAAATCAAAAAATTGGCGCGCAGCCAGGCTCCAGTCTATATCAGCGGAGAATCAGGAAGCGGCAAAGAGCTGGTGGCCAAAGAGATACACCGCCTTGGCCCTCGCACAGATGGCCCATTTGTTCCAGTGAATTGCGGCGCCATCCCCAACGAATTGATGGAAAGCGAATTTTTCGGGCACCGAAAAGGCAGCTTCACCGGCGCCTACGAGGACAAAACAGGCCTATTTCAAGCCGCTCAAGGTGGCACTCTTTTTCTTGATGAAGTGGCAGACCTGCCCATGCAAATGCAGGTTAAACTACTGCGGGCAATTCAAGAAAAAGCCGTGCGCCCGGTGGGCTCACAGAAAGAACTTGCCACCGATGTACGCATACTGAGCGCCACCCACAAAGATCTAGCCAAACTGGTGGAGCAAGGGGATTTCAGACAGGATCTTTTCTATCGCATTAATGTCATCCAGATGAGCGTTCCTCCCTTAAGAGAAAGAGGAGAAGACATCATCTTACTGGCCAAGCGGATGCTGCAATCACTGGCCCAGGATTGGGAAATGGAACTGCCAAGCCTGAGCCCAAAAGCCGAAGCCGCGTTGCAAGAGTACCAATTTCCCGGCAACGTGCGAGAGCTGGAAAATATATTGGAACGCGCCGTTACCCTGTGTGACGATGAAGTCATCACACCCGAGCACCTGCAACTGCCCACCGATGGCACGCCGGTGGTGAAACCCATAGCAGGAACCAGCCCGGATCATGCCATCCCTGATTTTGTAGAAGGTGACTCTCTAGAAGAATACCTCACCGACATTGAAAAGCAGGCGATCCTCAAAGCACTGGAAGAAACACGCTGGAACCGCACTGCAGCAGCGAAAAAGCTCGGTATGAGTTTTCGCTCGCTGCGCTATCGTCTGAAAAAGCTGGGACTTGATACCGACGACTAGAATCCATTCTAGAACATATCTGAAGACGGCCTGGGTGTCAGCGGGTCATAAGGCCCTGGATCAACTATCGGCTCCTCATTCAGCAATAAATTTCGCATCAAGCGCACAGAGGCCGGCGCCAAGACCAAACCGTTGCGAAAATGCCCCGCGTTAACATAAAGGTTTGACCACCCTGGCACCTTGCCAATAAAAGGAATGCCGTGGGGAGAGCCTGGCCTTAGCCCCGACCAATGTGCTTCAACCGGCACCGAGCGTAATTCGGGCACCAACTTAAACGCCTGCTCAAGTAACAGCTCTCTCGCCTCTTTGGTTGTGGCCTTGTCAAACCCCGTATACTCAAGAGTACTTCCTACTAAAATGCGACCATCCAAGCGAGGAATCAAATAACGCCCCTGATGTAAAATCATACTGTTAATCAGGCCAGGCCTGGGCTCGAAAATCAGCATCTGCCCTCGAACTGGTTGGATGGGTGTGTCTACCCCTAGAGCCCCCAGCAATTTGCCCGTCCATGCTCCGGCGCAAATAACGGCCTTGCTTGCGGTGAGTTTTTTCCCCACGGCAATGATGTCAACTTGCCCGGACTTTGACTCCCGAATGGACTCAACCTCAGTATGGGAGTATACCTTGCAGTGATCACTCATCTTGAGGTAAGCATACAAACTCCGCAGCAGCCGGGGATTGCGAATATTACCAATATGTGGCCACCAGACCGCATAATCCAAACCACACCCCAATGCTGACTCCTTCGCCAATGCCTGTTGAGCAGAGAGCAGCTGAACGGCCTTCTGATTAACACTTGCCCAATCCAGAATACGATCCTTTCCTGGCGGATCGAGCATCATTAGGCCACAAGGGTTAAATTCGGGATCTATGCCAGACTCTACCGCGAGCTCAGCTGCCAGATTTGGATACGCCTGCTGAGCCCAATTAGCCAATGCCGTAACTGGTTTAGAGTAATTCCAAGGATATAGCGGTGAGACAATACCACCACCTGCCCACGAAGCCTCTCGCCCAAGCTCACCGCTATCGACAATCGCTACTGAAATGGACTGCTTTACTAACTCTCTGGCCAGTAACAGACCAATTACACCGCCCCCTACTATCAGAATATCTGTCATAACCGCCTTACATCATCTATGTATTCAGTGTGTCGCCCCGAAATGGTAATCTAAGCCCACATTGATAACAGCAAATTATTTAATAACGAAATAAATGGGGAAGCGTGATGATGCGCATTAACAAGGGATTCACTATGGTGGAGCTATTAATCACCATGTTCATTGCGGCCATTCTACTAGCCTTTGCGACACCGTCTTTTGTGGATCTGATCGAACGTACGAGGGTGAAAACAACCGCCGAGAATGTGGTGGAGCTAATGAGAATGTCTCGCTTGGTCGCCGTGGAAAATCGAACTATTGTTTCCGTTTGTGGGAGCTCAGACAGCGAAAACTGCGACAACGATTGGGGTACATCCATTATCGCTATTAAGCGTGGCCAGGATGCAGATGATGCGGATCAACTTCTTGCAAGCATCAGCATAAGTGAAAAGCTATCCATTACCAAAACGAACCAGAATAACCCCAATGTAGATTTTCGGGTTAACGGCTGGACACCATGGGATCAGACAACAATCAGCATATGCCCAGTCGATGGCAAGGAGGGCAATGCATACCAGGTGGTCGTGTCACAGTCAGGAAAAATCAAGATGCGCGCTAACCTAGATGGGGAATCTTGGTGCTAATAATTATGTTAAAAGCAATAAAAAGCCTCCATTAGGAGGCTTTTTATTGCTTTTAACATACTGGATCAAGATCCGCCGCTATTACGCCTTATTACGTTTGCGTGAGAAACCTAACGCAGCCAACCCCAAGCCGAAAAGAGACAGCGTGAAAGGTTCTGACACTGGTGTAGACGGAATCGGTGGAGTAATAAACTCTTCCACATCAATTGTGAACGTAACGAAATCGAGTGACCAGCCATCCAGGTCACTACCCATAACAAAATCCAGCGTTATTAACTCGCCCAGCAACGCATCTAATATGCTGCGATCTGTAATTGAAACCTGATCTTGCACAGCGTTCTGGATAACACCTAAATCAGGATCCATATACTGGCTACTTAAATCAGCGATTGTAGTCCCATTCAGCTGAAGAGCAGAACCTGCAGAGGCACCATATACGCCATATCCAACCACAATACTGTTGATCGTGGAATACCCGGAAAGGTCTATCGGTGACCACGAAAAACCACCCTGATTTATGCCATCAATATAGGCATCATCGCCAGCGGCGGCCGTAGGGAAAGACATACCTGTATAGCTCTGGGAATAGTCAATATCCCCATTAAAGCTATCATTATCCCCGTAAGTCGCGCTGATAACGACCGCGTTTGCATTAACGGCCAAACCTGCAGCAGCCAGCAAAACCGAGCACGCCACACCCTTTCTAAAAGTAGACATATAAGCCAACCCCATTTATTTCCTATTGAATGGATTTACCAAAATCATGTTAAACGCAAAAATGAATCTAAAATACTCATCAGGTCAACTTTACGCAAAAAACACACCAAAAAACGCAACGCATTGAAAACAAAGGCGACAGAAAACAGCCCGTCTTCACAACAACATCTTTATGTAAGAAATATCGACACTACAACATCAATCCATCTGCAACCATCGAGTCTTACGAATAGCATCCAAATTCAACGGCACCCGGCCACCGGACGCTGTACCTGACAAGAGTCCACCCTGTCTGCGAGTATCAGGGGCAGGTGATTCACCATCGCCATCATCGATAATCGGATCTTCGATTACCGAAATCAACGCCTGCATGGAACCAGCGGCATTCTGACTTAACCCGGATGCAACAGTCAGCACCTGGGCATCACCAAGGCCCAACGCATAAATAGCTGCAGCACCCTCACCAATCTGACAGGTTCGAGTATTTGTAAGCACCGGAGGCCTGTAATAGGTGGAGAAATACGCCGTACCACCTACGATCAATGGTGACCCCATTAACTTCTCAGCGGCAAATCCTGTACCGCCTAATTGCAACGAATACCCTCGGATTCCGGGGTCACTGGTCACATCGACGATCGAGTCTGCATCGCTTGTTTTAGACAAGGCTAAAACCTCAAGAGTGGTTCCGTTTGCTGAGGCGGTTGAGGTTTCTGTTATTGTAGGCTGAGCACTGCCGAATGGCTCGTAGTCCATCAACATATAGAACTTCTCAGTTACTGATGCATTGGTAGGGTTAGAACGCCACCCTGAGCCTATTGCAACCATAATGCAGGAACCGCGAGGGCAATTTCCCAAAGCGACACTTGGCGGATAAAAGAAGCGGCGATCATCAGCATCCGTTACAACAGCTACCCCGTCATTCGCAAAGCCCAGCTGGGCAATAACCGTGTCGTTAATATTGGAAATAAGATTCGATGATCCTGTATTGCTGTTATTGACATCAAAGCGGTGCACCTGGCCGCCCATATCCCCTACATAAAAATGATCCAGATAGCCATCACCATCTGTATCCATTGTTTTAACCGTGGAAGGTATGCTGTATTGCAGCGCACTTATTTGGGCGTGGGTTGTATCAGTGCCGCTGGCATCAGCAGAAGCCCACCATAGGACCTCCCCCGCTTGATGCGGGGTACCAGTGCCCCGCTCTGTAAAATAACGGGCAGATACAATATAAACCTGAGCACCCCGTGCAGGCAGCGCCTCGGGGCGGCCATTATCGTAAGCGGTGTCATAGCCACCACCAATAATAAACACCGCGGTAGGCGTTCCTGCGTAATTGATAATGGCTAATCGTGGCTCAGACCAACTCTGCCCATTATTAACAAACGGCCCGGTACCGCCTTCCAGCACAGCTAATTCACTGATGGTTTCTGATGCCTGAACATTGGTGGCATCCAAAATATAATAATTCCGGCCCCCACGTCGCATTCCGCCGTAGAGGTAAACGAAATCACTAGTGGCCTCATCAATATTCCCGTTACGATTAACATCCTGTCTCCATACCGTCCAGCTGGAATCCAATCCGTAAATCAAACCACCATCGGCCGCTGTGGGCTTGGTCGCGTCATACATTCGTTCGACCGGTGACCGCTCTGTAAGGGAGGGTCGCTTCAGCATCGCCTCTGGCATGTATGCGAGATGCTCTTCACCTGTATCAGAATCCACTGCATACAATTTGCCATCATTAGTACTTATAAAAACAACGTCATCAGGGTCGGTGAGCGCGTTGCCCAACGCATCCCTACTACGGTAGTTAACCAGTGCTGGTGAAGAATGCAGCGGAGCGCCATAAAATGTTCTGAGATCGTTGCTATCTGTTCTTGTATCCTGCGGAGCGGCAGGCCGCTGACTGGGATCAATGTGCTGGCTCAGCCTTATCCATTCATCATTCTCATCGACACCCAACACCCAATTAAGAGATGGCACCAATGTATCTGTACCATAGCTTGCCAATAACGCCTGATCAGCGCCCGACGGATCAGCAAGCAAACCGGCATAATCAGCGCTCAACTTGGTGCGTAATTCGTCAATATCTTCATTGGTATCGGCTGCGTTATCAGGCTGGATTAAATGTCGGTCACCATCATAATAAACATAAAGCTTGCGGTCAGCTGGCTGCTCAATTTTACTGGCAGCTCCGCCAACATGGGCAATATCCCCATCAACACTCTGAAGGTTGTTAGTGTTGTAGTAGGCTGGCACCACATCGGACCACTCGCTCAGAACGCCCGGAAGAAAAACCCCATCATCTGTTGCTTGTTCAGTCTTCGCCGAATTTGCATAAACACCCAGCTCACCATCGAGCCCAACCTGGAAAAAATATTTCTTAAGGTTCCCATACCAGAATGGCTTGCTTGAAGGAGTAAACATGGCGAAGTACATTTCATCCAAATGCAAAAAGCGGTTGAGCTGATTTACGCCCACACCGCTTGACGCAACGACAAAAGTACCTGGCAAGATAGCTTCATTACTGATGGTTTTAAAGGCGTCAGCCAATTCAGAGGAGTTATTGGCTGCCACAAACTGACCGCCTCCATTGACAGCCCAATTACTCATGCCGTCACTTACATCGCTACTCGCAGACCCCATATCATAAGCAATCACATGGGTAGTCACACCCGCATTAACAGAGTTCGCACCATCAGTCTGAGTATGGTTATGCAGGGCATCCGACATGATGCTCAAGCATCCCCAATAACTCTCATAATTCGAGTTGCCAGCATACGTGGATAAGAAATTAGCTGGGCACTCATCATGATACTGATTAACTTCGCCAGTAACGAACTCATTTATTCGAGTGCCCAAATCACCCATCAGCACACTATTAGTAGGAGCGGAACACCCACTGCTTTCTCTTTCAAACTCTGTAAACCTTGAGCCTTTCTCACAGCTGGACGCACCGTCCGTTAGGAATACAAGATGGTTATTGGTTATGCCACATTGCGGCCCGAGATCAACACCTTTATAGCGTGTATTGGAGCTGGTATCACCCACCCAAACGGAGGAATCACTTTCGGATGATGCTGCTCCAACCGCCTGACCGCCGGTCAAATATTCCGCTATCTCCAGATAACTGCCCACTAAAGGCGTCGATCCTGCAGCAGTTAGGGATTGAACTGACTGAATAAGCCGATTTCGATGGGAATCTGGATCAACGATACTGCCCAACGCAGACACAGGCGCTACCACCACCCCACCGGGCACCCCGTATCGGGCAAGCCCTACTTCAAAGTTATCTGGCCAGACAGAATCCCCACCAACATCAGGATCCAAAAAAGACAACAATATGCTTCGCACAATACAGATTTTTCGATCCGCATTCTGGATAGTAAATTGTCCAATGATTCGATAGGGGTAAGTGTCTTCCCTGTCAGCATACACTTGCTCCCCGACGCAATCCCCGTTATAGGAAGTCACTTCAGGCCGAGGATCATTCTCAACTCGAGCCATGGAGCCAGAGGTATCCACCACCACCGTTATACGGGCAGGTGCCGACACCGCGCTAACATCAAACAGGTCGGTATCATCCGCCTGCGCAAAGCTCGTGAAAAATGCCACCACGACAGCGACTGTGCTCAGCACGACCGCATAAAAATTGGATTCAGTGTTCACATCCACCCTCATTTCTTATATTCCTTATTTTTCGCCTTAGGGCGCATCGTTACCATACCCAAGCAACCCCTGATCATCCGAGAATTGCCCTGAGCTTGGGCCAATTTTGCGCCACTCCTGATAATTGGTTGTACGAAAAGGCATTGAAGATTGGATAAAGGATCCGCTCCCTTCAGTGGCAAATTGATAGTCCATAAAATAATCTGCATCTGAGTTCGTTAACGGCTTTTTTGCATCAAAGTGAGAAGAAGCGTTGGACTGGATACTCTCTCGGGCATCAATAGTATCGTCACCATCGCAGCCACCTTCGACCAACCCTGATGCTCGCGACAAACAATGCGTAATCGCTGCAGCGCCGGGTTCCAACATTTGAGTTAATACACTACCGTTGGATCTACCTTCCGAGATCACTGCATTTATGGCTGACTCCGCGCTCTGAAAGGTTAACTCTTCCGCTTGCGCATTAAATGCCATTCGTTCGTGAAACATTCCCGATTTAAGAGCCGAAACGCCCACCAGCGTAATCATTAGTAGAATAATGAGCGCCATCAACAACGCGGCTCCACGCTCCGATTTATGTTGTTTCATATTCCACTCACTAAATTGCGCAGGGAAACGGTAGAACCGTAGGTTCGGTAAAGACGCCGATCTTCAAAATTAATATCGGTACCAACACTACCATCGCCCTGAGTATAAGTTTGATCCAAGACCGAAATAGAATCGGGGGCATAATCTTCTTGCAGTGTAATCGCCTCATCACTTGCCAACAACACTGAAAAGCGCACACTAACTATGCGTACTCGCCTTTGCGTCAAATCTGACAACAAAGCCTTGGTTCGTGTAGCATTTGTATAAATATCCGCAAAGCCATACCCGGCATCTTCAGTACCATCAAAATCCAGACCGTACAGCACCTGAAACGCTTCAACATTATCAAACAGTGGGCCACTGTCATCTGCGCTCCAGCCACCTACAACCTCGCCCTCTTCATTTTCTACTTGGCTGAATTCATACGATGTGCAAATTAGGCGTTTGCCATCACTGTCTGCCAGCACGTGAAAGCGCTTATAGCCAGTCAAGGCATTTCCCAGGCAGTCTTTTCCCTCAGATACCTCGAACGCAATACTGTCATATTTAACGCCATCACCAATTTCCGCATTAGCGGGCGTGGTCGAATTGAATTGGTTACCGTCCAGAATGAAGGGCACAATGGGCTCGTTGGCACTGTAACCTGCCGACATCAGGGATCGACTCAGATAATCAAAAGCGAAACGGCCGTTTTCCTGCACGCCGGCAATACCGAGCTGCAGATTCGAGGTTTGATTATTGACCAAAAACAATTGGGTAGCGGCAATAGTCAAGACACTCCCCAAAAGCAGGGCAATCATCAACTCAACCAGGGAAAGCCCCTTTTGCTTAATCATATCTGCTCCTGAAGGTGGAACGGGATCTGGACGCAGTGGGCATTAGACTGCCGCTGACCGCCCTCAAAAGCCGACTCATCACAATCATCCAGTTGCGTATCAGCCCACGCGACCGTCACACAATAGATCTCCTCGCACCTAACGATGCCAATTTTTCCATTAGTCAGTAGATTGGTGAGATTAGAACGAACCTGAAATACATCGTATTGAGCCATCAAAAGAGAGCTGCAACCGTCACCTGCGCCGGGGACTGCTGCGGTGATAACGCAAGATCCTGGATCATTCAGCGCTGCAGACCACGAGGTCGCCCTGAGGTAGTGCTCCAGTGCTTCAATGGTATTATTGGCTCCAGCCCTTTCAATTAAATCCTGAGCAATGGACATGGCCTGGCTGCGACTGTATGTTTCTTCTACTTTTATCACAGATTTGAGTTGCAACGCAGCAAAGCCCACAACACCAACCCCGAACACGAGCAGGGCAACAAGAACCTCGATGAGGGTCACCCCGGACTGATTGCTTAATAAGCGGCTTGCATTCCTATATTGCATGCTGTCCCCCGACAACATTGATCCTACTATTATTTTATTAAGCCGGATGGTATCAGGCGCTTTGGCCCTTCCCACACAAAGTCGACGAACGGTTGGATTCAACCACTAAACAGATTTGAATTGGTCGTTTTTTAGACTAAAGGCACTCTTGCTCAGTAAGGCTGTTGCCAAAAGTCCAGGCACCGTCATTGGCATAAGAAAGCGTGCCGCATTCATCGTTGACTTGATCCGATGTAGTAACCGGCGTCGCCGTTATTGTATATCCGCTAACATCACCATCCGTGCTAACAGCGGTAACCTCATATTCATATTTGATTTCTGTTTCAGCAAAACCAGCCAAATCCGCTGCTGAAGAGGGGTAGGCAAATCGCTGGGTTCGGTATTGCTCTAAACGGCCGGCTATCTCAAGTACTTTCCCTGCAGCTGCTTTTCGTGCCGCCTTTCGTACATGATCGGAATATGAAGGGTAAGCAAATACAGCAAGGATGGCGACTATCGCCACCACGATTAATAGCTCCATAAGGGTAAAGCCGGAAAACGCGGCTCGTTTTGAATATGCCATCGATACACCACGCGCCCATTCGTTGAAGGAAGTGCGCATAGCATAATATAGATAGGTTCGATGACCAAGCTAGACAAATGAGACAGCCGTCACTCTTGGGGGAATGACGGCTGTCTTGCTTTTCATGCTGCTGCGTATTCAGAACATGCAGTCGTGTTACCAGCAAACACCACCTGCCGGAGTTGAACCTTTTACTCCGGCATGATTCAGAGTAATCGTTACACACTCTGAATCATCGGACTGAAGCCCCTGCGCTGTAGCAGTCAACGCAAAGCAGGAGTAATAAGTCGTGCCACCTACGGTACGATCACAGCTCAAAGCAACGGATATATCATAATACCCTTCAGGTGAACTGCTCCCGTCTGCATTAGTGACCAGCCTAGTTAGATCTCCGGTATAGGTATTTGCCTCTGTATAAAACCGCTCCTGTCGAGCCGCAGCCTCCTGTAATGCTGCACGACCATCCGCGCGTCGCGACTTTTGAACTGAATCCACATAAGATGGATAAGCTATCGCAGCGATGATCCCGATAATAGCGATCACTATCATTAGCTCAACCAAACTGAACCCTTTTACACTTTTCATACCTTTGCTCACCTTATATTAAAATCCGATGTTAAAGATCTGACGCCATGACTGCCTACGAAGCGATACATTACCTTTTGTAGCATCGATAATAATCACTCGCCCTGTAGAGTCATGCATAACAAGGTTTCCATCAGGCAATGTAGTCAGCTCACCGGCCTTACCATCCCCCACCAAGGTACTGGCAAGTATTTCGGTCAACCCGGTTGTTTCGTTGATCACGGTTGAATCCAAGTAGTACTCTTTAGATGCAACACCGGTTACGTAATCGATGCTCCACACATAAGACTCACCCTCTGGATTACATTGATCATCGCTAGGAATGTATTCAGAAAATGTCACTGACTCCAAATAAGTAATGGGGCTCGTATCAGAACGTCCACTTGGCACAGTACCAGAATCCGTTAACGAGCGAACCCATCCTTCGTTGTTCTCGTTCATGTACGCAATCAACTCAGCAGGTGTATCAACACCAGACGGACCATTTTCAATTGAGTCTGGATTAGTAAACACCCTGATATTACTGATATCCAGTAATGTGCCTGTGCTCACTGCTCCATAGGTCAGGTCATAGTCAGTATTAATAGGCTCCTTAACACCGTAAAAATACTGTTGTTGACTATTGGCATTATCTGAACCCACCAAAACACGTCCAGTACCAAAATACACCCAGCGACGCCCATATATATCAGCCTTGGTTAAAGGACTACCAATGACACTGCGCTGCACATCAACCAACGTCCCAATACTAGCGGCCGACAACCAACTGCCTGCGCCTTGATCACTGCGCAATCTAAGGCGAGCAACTCGACCGTCCGTTGCGGCGGCGGTACCTGTGTTCAGGCCGAAGTAGACTGCATCATCGACGTAGTCTCGATCCCAGTCTTCTGAAGTAGCATCACCTGTAAACGCATTGCTCTCAAGGTTCAGCACCATGGGCTCAGCCGACCAATCCGATGCCCATTCCTTCTCCTTAAGGTCATAAGCATATAGGCGCGCTTGCTGGGTGCTGGTTGCTGTATCCAGCTCAGTTGGCCCAGATCCGAACACCAGCATCCACTCATTAACAGCAGGATCGCTCCAGGAACCTGATGTGGCCGAAGCTACCCGGTTTTTTATCAGAGCGGCTTTACCAAACGTGTAACCTATTTCAGGATGGCTAATCTCCGCAATCAAGGTTGGCTCCACTTCTGGATTGGTTACATCAAATATGAACACGCTGGGGCGTATAACGACGTCTTCATCTGTACCATCGCCATCATCATCCACTCGGACAGTAAATGGACCACCGCCCAGACGCATATTAACGACAAGTATTGTGCCCCAGCCGTTGGGGTGATCCGCGTCATTGGGGAATATATTGACATCGAATGTCTGTGGGGCGCCATCAACCAGCGCCATGTGGGCATAGTTTGTATTCGCCACAAATTGTAAATGGGGTAGTGCCGCTTTTGGAATAAAGGCCCATAGCTCCGTTCCAAGAGGATGAGCCACTGAAGTATCTCCACTAAGTTGAGTCACATAGCCTTTCTGGCTGTCATCCCAAAACCCGCTGTTAAACGCATGCAACATACCGTCGTTACTGCCAGCATACACAACCTGTCGACGATTAAATTTGGCATTTAGATAATTACGGTAGGTGGTATCGCCGTAGCGGCTGTAGTACAAACCTGTTGGGCGGCCGACCACAACTGGCGTGGAGTTAACAATGTCGGCCAAGCGCCATACTTCTTCGTCTCCATCCTCATCGTAATCAATTGTGCGATTACGTAGCCCTGTAATCTCTTCACCACGAATCCAGCCTACGATGTCGCTGCGCTGAGCATAGGTCAGATCCGTATCGCCAACCTGGCCACTGATATTGTCATCCATATACTGAATATAACTCTGGGAATTGATCTGACTATTGACTTCATTCAGCGCTGCCTCGTACGCCTCCTTCTGGGTCATCTTGCTATCAATGTCCGCAACAATCTCTGCAATCGAATCAAGAGGATCCGCTGCGTTCTGATCATCAACCAAAACCGCAACATTGACAATTTCTGTATTCAATGAATCCAGTAACGACTGCAGATTAGTGAGTTCGGTATTGATGCCAAGGCCTGCATTAATACCCAGATCAGGCTGACCCGCAATTAACGTCTGCAACTCGTTAAAGATTGCATCTATCTGGGCCAAAAGATCTGAGCGTGCAGCTGCATCAGCATTACCTAGTGAACTCAAATAACCTAGCAGTTCTCGCAACCGGTCTGCAGCAGCCAGCAGCTGATCGGTCCATGCAGCGGCAGCGTCAAGTTTATCGACCAAACCATTCAGATAAGATAAGTCATCATCAACTAGCTCTCGAGCTGCAGTGGCGGCATCATAGTCGCTCTGTGCATCAGCAACCACCTGAGTGGCAGCGGTCACATCGGCTTGCTCTGCATCTCTGGCTGCAGTTGCATCCGCCACAACGGTATCAGCAGTATCTCGGGCAGTTGTAGCGGCAGCACGATCAGCAGCAGCCTCTGTTACGGCGGTTTGGGCAGCCGTCAGTTCACTCGCCTTGGTAGCTGCATCGGCGTTAGCATCAGTAAGAGTGGTTTCTTTCGAAGCCAAATCTGATTGCGCCGCAGTTAACACACCTTGGGCAGCACTCAGATCTGATTGTGCGGAGTTATAGTCAGACACAGCCTGTGCATATGTACTCTGAGCAGCCGATCGGTTCGTTGTCGCAGTGTTCAAAGCGCCCTGTGCAGCGGTACGCTCATTGTCACGCGTATCAACGGTATCGAGGGCATCCTGAAACTCCTGATATTCAGTATTGTACGCATCATCCGCAACATCATATGCACTTTGTGCTGCGGCCACATCAGCTTCAGCAGCAGCTATTGCCGGGTGCATGGGAGGATAGGTCGCCTGGGCATCAGCCAAGGCATCCTGTGCAGTGGTAAGATCAGCATTTGCTTGCGCTAAATCTGATGCAGCCGCATCAGCTTCAGATTTAGCTTCCCCGGCTGACGTAACCGCAGAGTCATAAGCAGACTGTGCGTCATCCCGATCACTCAGGGCAGCAGAATAATCGTCGTTTGCTTGATTTAGATCGGAACTAGCAGTATCCCGGTTGGCCTCTGCTGTATCGAAATCCGATTGTTCAGTAGCCACATCACCCTCAGCAGTTGTAACAGCAGCAGCTGCCGTGTCACGCTCGGACTGAGCTGTAGCTTGTGCTGCCTGAGAGTCCGTCAGCGCTTGCTGTGCTGCATCGCGGTCACTCTCTGCTTGGGCTAATGCCGCCACAGCATCAGCCAAAGCTTGATTTGCAGCCGTTTGATCAAGCTCCGCCTGATCAAGACTCGCTTGAGCTGCGTCCAACTCACTTTGCTGCGCTGCAAGATCACTCTGTGCTTGCGTCAAATCCGCTCGCTCTTCTGCTTCTGTTGTAAGCGCACTGTCACGCAATGCTCGCTGGGTAGCGATATCAGCCTCTGTTGCGGCACGAACCGATTCTATTTCCTGTTGTACCGCCAGCGCCGCATCAAGTAAATCACCTTCGCCAATGCCATCAAGATCATCGGTCAGCAAAATCAAGTTGTTTGTGTTATCCAGTTCTGTCTGCAAGTCATTCAAATCAAAATCAGTGGGGTTGGAATCACCACCATAAATCTCATCTTCAAGCGTAGATATGTTGTCACGCAGGGTATCTTCATCCTGTTCTAACGCATTGAGATCATCAGGATCTATTTGCATAAAGTTCAGTAAAGTCTGCCCATCAGTGGTTGTGTATATGCGCCGCCCAGTGTTGGCAGGGGACGAATAGGGTCGCTGAAAGAGCACATCGTTTATAGCTGCCAATTGGTTTCGAGCGCTCCATATAGAGGCGATATCTTCAATTGCAGAAGTGATCGTTGCCCCCGTATCGATCTGCGTCGGATCCGTAGCGCTGGTACTGATCATTCGATCTACTGTAGTGGTTTTACTATCTGAGTCGTAGACGAAGTCAATGATGCGATCAACTGTGTAAGATCCAAGCAAGCCATCCTGGTTAGTATCTTCCCGCAGAAGCCGGTTTTCATCTATAAAGAAGCCCTGTAGAGTCCCAACCCATTTAACTGTGCGGCCACCATAAGTCTTTTCAGGCGTATATAGGGCCTGGAAGTCGGCAGACAATCCATTACCGCGGTTTGCCACAACTGCTGCACCGGTACCAGATGATGTTCTATTAATAATATCAATAAAGATATTGTCCAGAACCGCAGTCAACTGTGATACATCATCGGCAAAATAGGCCTGATCTGTACCGCCTGCAACGGCCATCCGCTCCAGATATTCAGTTCCGCTGGCAATAGCAAACCCAATCACATAAGTCTGCACACCCGCAGCCCGCAGAGCACGAGCCTGCACTTCAACTTCCGGCATAAATTCATCGACGCGCTCATTGCCAGCGGCACCCGCGATATTAACGGAGGGCAAACCATCTGTAATGAGAATTGCGTAATCCTGCTCATCACAGATATTATCAGTTGGCCAAGCTGAGTCAGCACTGCTGATATCTGGGTGGTATAAACTGGAGCTTAAAGAGCCATTTTTGTACTGTAATGCTGACCTAAAAGTACCGGCAATTGGCGTACCACCATTACTGACCAGTCGATCGTTAGCGTAGTCAGTACTAGACGTGTAATAAGTGTTATCTAGGGTAAATAGATTGTAATAGCCGCTGGTTGGAGCTGGCTGGCTGACTATATCCAAACCCAAACGATTTCTAAATTCGTTGATTCGAGCAACGGTTGATGCACTGGAATCGTTAGGGTTAACACTACCAATAGGAATGTAAAGGTAGCCAAGATTAATCGCATAATTGCTCAGCGTTCCCAAGTTACGCCCAGCCCAATATTGCCCAGGGCTTGTGCCTGATCTCTCATAATCAAAGCTTGGGGCCGGCTCAAAAGCCATTAATCCCATTCGAACCGTCTCACCAAACCGATCAAGCAATGTTCCGATAGCCTGTCGAGCCATCACCGTACGGGAGGTTTTATGGTTTGGCCCGACATAATCGAATTCGCCATCATCGTCTTCATCGGTGGTGTCATAATCCATACTGCCCGAGGTATCCAGCATCAGTAGAACATTAGGCCGATCATTTGCACCTGCAGTGCTGATCAATGGAGGCAGAGAATCATAATCCGACGCCAACCCATCCGCTTTCACCTGAGCCCAGCTCGTGCAGAGAACTGCAGAAACCAGCATTCTTATCAATACAGCACCTCTCGTCATGCCTGATTTTGTTGCATGACTGGCACCGGATCTCGCCTGTATTTCCATCTTTAATTTGGTTTCTGTATTCATTTTCATTGCGTTCACCCGCTCGGTAATGCTTGGCGTGTTATTCGGAAATTAGCACTCGGACTAGCTCTAGATCGTTTGTGTAATAGAACACAACCTTGGCATCTTTCTTCACGTACCATTCTTCTGGCGGGCGTTCATCAATTAACGTCACCAAAGGGGGGACATCAACAATACCCGATGCCGTGCTTAATCTTCTTTGATCAATACGCTGGTACAAAACCACTTCGTTTTTAACCTCATCAACACGCATCTGTTCCTCGGTCGGCCCGTTGAATTCATCTATTGCTGCCCGTACAGGTAGAGAAGCGCAGACAGAGCAACATATAAGCAACCAAACTGCCATACCCATGTGCTTTGTAATTAGTTTTTTCATAACCTTCTCCAATTTAAATCAATCAACCCGGTAGGTAGACTGCAACATAATTCGTGTTTCAGGATGGGAGCCGTAAGCTAAAGCTGTCACCCTGTATATCCGCACCCAACTTGTATAATCTGGCGGCTCTGTATAACTGGTAGGATCCCGCGGGGTATAACAAAGAAACTCTATAAGATATTTCGGGGGGGCAACTGCCGCTACCGACTCAGAATAGGTCGCAGAATTTGAATTCCAGATCGATTCGTTATTCCATACTGGGGTACCGGAAGTATCCACTTCGCAAAGTGCGCTAGACCCTGCAGGGTAACTGCCACGAAAACACAGGCCGTTTGTACAGTTTTGCGTCCAGCATGTGGAGCCCGTACAACTGCTTTGGAGATGCCCATTGTTCCAGCCACCATCATAGTCATCTATCCAGCGTTCACCCTGCACCAGAGCCGCCTCAGCCATCTCGAACGCAATATCATAATCACGTTGATTGTTTGTCATCTTTTCGGTCATTGATACACCGCTGATCGAAGCAACTCCAACCACTGTAAGAATGAGCAGCATTACCAGGCTTATTAACAGAACACTTCCGCTTTCACGCTTCATTTCTCAAACACCCCTGTTGCGCAATTTAACAGTGGAGGAAAACACCCGACGAACATATTTATCAGTGGGCGTGTGGCTTGCACCCATATAAGAAAACGTCTGTGGCTCACTGGCTATCTCGGTTAAAGAGCGCAGCAAAAGAGAGATTCTTGCACTTACCACATCAGACTCCCACTGAGCATCGCTTACGCCACTGGCATCCACATAACGGTCTGGTAATGAATCTCCGTTAGTATCCAAGCCATATTGAATCTGCAAGTTCTCAACACCCTGAACCATTTCTTCGGCTGTAGTGGTCAATCCACCTGTATCCAGACTCTCTCGAAAGAGGGATGGGACACCGTTTGACGCCGTATCTATATAGTAGGCATGCCCAACCGCACGCATGATGAATGCGTCCTCTTTGTAGGCATAACCATTTCCTAAGGTCGAGCACACCACTGGCACTCCCAAGCCTTTCGAACAGTTACCCGGAGACGCTGATGCACCCGTATTATGATTGACTTTGTTGGAGCCATTGCCAGTTGACTGAAACACGGCTGAGTGGTGGCAATCGCTTACTATTAGAATGGTGCCGTTGGGATAGGGGTGGTTGCCCTGCACATCAATAACAGCAGACTTCGTGTTGTGCCCTGTAACTTGGAATGAGTTATCTAGATCTGCTTTATGTACTGTAAACACATCAGGTTTCGGCACGCTATTAGGTAAAGTTGCAGTGACGGGCTGTGGAAACGACGCAACTGGAAACGACGCATCATCACCATCAAACCCATGCAGACCTTTGCCAAAATCACTGACCCAGCTCGAGTCTGGATCGTTCAGAACGTTAGCCACACTAGTAGATCTGGAAGCGCACCCGTAATAACCTGCCATACGCAGATCTTCCGCCATGAAACCCACCGAGAACCGCGCGTTCTCTTGCACCCATGCCATTTCTTCGTTCAGGTTATAAGCCTGCTTGGTTGATATGAAGACTTGAATCACACCGCCCATCAATACCAGGCCAAGCACCATAGCGATCATCAACTCTACGATACTAAAACCTTTCTGTTTAAATGATTCTGGATATAGAGCTCTCATATCTCTGTCCTCACCTGGACTTCGCGCAGACTGTCACCGGCGGTTCCGCCTTCCAGCGCACGATCTATTTTCATGTCGGTGAAACGCACTGAAATCACATAAAAAGGGCGTACACCTGAGTTATCCACTGTAATTTGACCATCGCCCAAAGGTAGGTTTGCCGCTAAGGCACCCTTCCATTCGCTGGTATCGTAGGTCGCCATTTGGGTTGGCGTGCACGTGCCTGCGGTACAGTCATTACCAGCATTCACATCCGTACCATAGTCAACCAAGTAATCATCTTCGCTACCCCGATTAGCGCGCATACGATCGGTCATCTCATAGGCCATCATTAGTGCCTGGGAGGTATAGATTGACTCCTGGCTGATCTGCAACGCTCGAGTCTGAAGAGCAACCATGCCCAAAATACCAATGGTCAAGATCAACAATGCCACCAGCACTTCGATTAACCCTACGCCTGCTTGTTTAAATGATTTATTCACTGATTTATTCGTTAACATGAGAAGTCAGCGCCTCCGTTATCTTCATGAATACCTGAACCATTTGTATCAATCGAACGCCGAGTAGAGCCTGTTGAAAGCAGAATAATGCCTCTGGCAAGCCCTGCGTCTCCGTCAGCGTCACACAGTTTAAAGGTACCGCTTTGACCACTCGTTAAGCCTCGCGCCAAAAATGTAACGCTGGTACCACCACCACTGAAAGACAGGGAGTAACCATTGTGTACGCCGTCGCCGACTCGAATCAGCTCATCCGCATCAACACTGCCATCACCGTCGGCATCATGAAAAACAAGCCAACCATCACCCCAAGCGCCTGAACAGGTAGCCTGATCATCACTGGCGCAGAAAATCACTGTGTCATTACGCTTTACTGCCTCACCTCGCGCTAGCCGCAGGCCAGCATGGAATTCGTTAATGGAGGACACCACTCGATTGCTTGCCATCAAGTCGTTAAAGGACGGGATACCGATGCCCGCAATGATTGCGATGAGGGCAACGGTGATCATCAATTCAATTATGGTGAAACCTTGTTGACGCATTTTCGCTCTTCCGCCTGTTTGGTTTTTGCTCAAAGTAAGCATAGGCAGAGGATTTGGAACTGCAGAGAGAGGGCGACTACCGGTAGGTTTTCGGGATCAATGGGCTTATAAGTGGTTATTTTGTGAACTACTTCCAGGTTAAGGTGGAAGTAGTCCAGAAAGGCTCATAACAGGACATTCAAGAAAGATAAGTTCTTATAACAAAAGAAAAAAACCTAATGAGGTTAATAGCGTAAGACAGGCTTAACGCAACTCTTTGGGCATGGAGAACACGATGTTCTCCTCCCGCCCATCCAACTCACCAGGGGCGGCACCACCCCATTCCCGCAGTTGGTTTACTACCTGATATACCAACTCCTCGGGAGCACTGGCACCAGCAGTTACGCCAATGGTTTTTACACCATCCAACCAGGCTTTCTGCAGCTGATCAGGAGCATCCACCAGAAAAGCCCTGGCGCCGCAGCGCTCAGCCAGCTCCCGCAGGCGGTTGGAGTTAGAACTGTTGGGTGAGCCCACTACAAAAACAATATCGGTCTCCAGTGCCAGCGTTTTCACGGCATCCTGACGGTTTTGAGTGGCATAACAGATATCATCCTTACGCGGCCCCTCTATCGCAGGAAAGTGTTGGCGCAGAGCATCAATGATGGCCGAGGTGTCATCCACCGATAACGTGGTTTGTGTAACATAGGCTAGCATCTCGGGGTTGTTAACCTTCAGTTTGGCTACATCATCCACAGTTTCCACCAGATAGATGCCACCGCCGAAGGTGGCATCGTACTGGCCCATGGTGCCCTCCACCTCCGGGTGGCCTTCATGTCCAATAAGAACGCACTCCATACCATCACGGGAATACTTCATGACTTCCATATGGACTTTGGTAACCAGGGGGCAAGTGGCATCGAATACCTTCAAGCCCCGGTCTGCAGCCTCGCCCTGCACCTGCTTGGAAACACCGTGCGCACTGAAAATCACGATCGCGTCATCAGGGACTTCATGCAGTTCATCGACAAATACTGCGCCACGCTCACGCAAACCGTCTACCACAAATTTATTATGCACAACTTCATGGCGTACGTAGATCGGTGCGCCAAAGACATCCAACGCCCGATTAACGATGGCAATTGCCCGGTCAACACCAGCACAGAATCCGCGGGGGTTTGCCATTTTGATTTCCATGAAATGCCTCTTTGTCTAGAAGGAGTTACTGCAACTGTACCGCTTGGGAATCGGCATCTACAACGTTGATGATTTCTACCTGAAAGGTTAAATCCTTACCGGCCAATGGATGATTGAAATCAACAACCACTTGATCTTCCGTTACCGACTGGATCAAACCGGGCAACTCGGCCTTACTTTTATCTGCGAATGACACGATCAAACCAGGTTCCAGCGCCATATCACGGCTGAACGCTCCACGGCGCATGGTTTGAATATTATCCGGATTATGGGGGCCGAAAGCATTTTCCGCCTCTAACACAATGGAGCGTTTGTCTCCCGCCTTCAAGCCAAATACGCTTTGCTCAAAGCCCGGTAACAAATTGCCGTCTCCCACGGTAAACGTGGCTGGCGCTTTTTGCTTGGTGGTATCCACCACCGAGCCGTCCATAAGCAGCACTGAAAAGTGCAGGGTTACCCGCTTGCCAGGACCAATACGCTGTTCGCTCATTTTGCGTTTCCTGGATTACGGAACATCTCCAAAATCATCATGGCCGCGCCGACTGTAATGGCGCTGTCTGCCACATTGAAAGCTGGGAAATGCGAGCCCTGCCAATGAAAATCCAGAAAGTCGATAACATGCCCGTACACAACCCGATCATAAAGGTTGCCAAGGGCACCACCCAGAATCATTGAAATGGATATCGCCGACCACCAATCGGTTTTGGGTAACTTGCGCAACCAGACGATCAACATGACGCTGACACCCACCGCTATTGCAGTAAAGAACCAGCGCTGCCAACCACCGGCACCTGCCAGAAAACTGAAGGCGGCCCCCTTGTTATACGCAAGGGTCAGATTGAAAAACGGCAAAATCTCTAAACGCTCATATTTTTCAAAACTGCCATCCACAGCAAGCTTGGTGATCTGATCCAAAACGACCACTACAGCGCTTAGCCATAGCCACTGCAACATACCTGTAGCTTGTCCAGTTTTATCTTTTACGGTTTCTGTCATGGTGTTCACTGCTTATCTCTACCTCAGCAGAAGTTACGGGCCTCGCCCTCGCCTTCTACATTATCCACACAACGTAAACACAGTTCGGGATGGTTATTGTTGGAGCCAACGTCTGCCCTTAAATGCCAGCAACGCACACATTTCGGATGCTCGCTTTTCTTCACCTCAACGCGCAAGCCATCAAGCTCTGTAATATCTCCGCCTTCATTCCATTGATGAACACGTACAGCGCTGGTTATCATGGCAAAGCGCAGCTCATTCCCCAATCGATCCAGATCTTCTTTCAGGTCAGCGCTGCATGACAAATCCACTTCTGCCTCCAGGCTGCCACCTACCGTGCCGTTCTTGCGGGCATCCTCGAGCTGTTTGTTCACAGCATTCTTCACGCCCTGAACGGTTTGCCAAAAATCCGCATTCATGGTTTCGCCAGCAGGCAATTCAAACAAGCCTTGATACCAGGTTTCCAAATGAACCGATTCACTGCGCTCACCCGGCAGATATTGCCACAATTCATCCGCCGTAAAAGACAGAATCGGGGCAATCCAACGAACCAAGGCTTCGACAATATGATACAAAGCCGTTTGGGCCGAGCGGCGCGCAACGCTATCGGTTTTACAGGTGTACTGTCGATCCTTGATTACATCAAGATAGAAGCCACCAAGGTCAACCACGCAGTAATTGTGCAGCTTCTGATAGATTGAATGGAACGAATACTCGTCATAACACTCAATGATCTCCTGCTGCAGTTTGGCAGCGCGATGCACCGCCCAGCGATCCAGAGCCAACATATCGTCTGGTGCCACAGAGTGCGCCTTGGGATCAAAACCATTCAGGTTCGACAGCAAAAAGCGCGCAGTATTCCGAATGCGTCGATAGGAATCTGCAGTACGCTTCAGGATTTCGTCAGAAACGGTCATTTCCCCACGGTAGTCCGTGGCAGATACCCACAGGCGAATGATGTCCGCCCCCAGGCTTTTAACTACCGTTTGCGGAGACACCACATTGCCCAAAGATTTGGACATTTTTTTACCTTGGGCGTCCACGGTGAAGCCGTGAGTCAGTACGGTTTTGTACGGCGCTTCGCCGCGAATGGCAAGGCTCGTTTTCAGTGAAGACTGGAACCAACCACGATGCTGATCAGAGCCTTCCAGATAAAGATCGGCAGGCACATGCAGATTTCCACGCTGCTCTAACACAGAGAAATGAGTGACACCGGAATCAAACCAGACATCCAGTGTATCGGTAACTTTGTCATACTGACCGGCATCGCCACCCAGCAACTCAGCTTGATCCAGCTCAAACCAGGCATCCATTCCTTTTTCTTCAACCAGCTTGGCTACAGCCTCAATCAACTCTGGCGTGTTCGGGTGCAGCTCAGATGTTTCTTTATGCACAAACAACGCGATGGGCACACCCCAGGTACGCTGGCGGGAGATACACCAATCCGGACTCTGATCAAGCATTCCCTCAATCCGAGCCTTGCCCCACTCAGGTAGCCATTGAACTTTGTTAGCGGCTTTTTTGCAGGCATCCAACAAACCGTTCTGATGCATACTGATAAACCATTGGGGAGTGGCGCGATAGATCAGCGGGGTTTTGGTACGCCAACAATGGGGATAGCTGTGTACCATTTTCGCCTGCTTCAGTAAGGCATTGTTTTCCTCTAACAGCTGCAGAATTTTTGGCTCAACTTTGTATACGTGTTCACCCGCCACCTGCGGTGTAGTGTCCACATAAGTGCCATCTGCGCTGACATAGTTCAGGGTTTTAATACCGTATTTGAGGCCGACGTTGAAGTCGTCCAGGCCGTGATCTGGGGCAATATGTACGGCGCCGGTACCTGCGTCTGTCGTTACATGATCACCCATTACCAGCGGCACTTCACGTTCGATAAAGGGATGCTTAAGCATCAGGTGCTCAAGGCTGGAGCCCAAGGTCGTGCCCAGCACCTCATAAGCGTCCACGCCGTAACGTTTACAGACATCATCCACCATATCGGTGGCAAGCAGGATGATCTCATCACCACAACCAACATCCAGTTTCACCAGACTGTATTCCAGATCGCGACTCAGAGCTACGGCCTGGTTAGCCGGTAAGGTCCAGGGGGTTGTGGTCCAGATCACCACAGACAACGGCAAAGCTGAAACGTTAACGCCAAACTGATTAGCCACGGCATCAACATCCACCGGAGCAAACCGCACATCCACTTGCGTGGAGGTCTTTTCCTGATATTCAACTTCGGCTTCCGCCAGCGCTGAGCCACCCACCACACTCCAGTACACCGGTTTGAACCCTTTCACCAAATGGCCGTTCTCGGCGATGCGGCCGAGCGCTCGAATGATGTCCGCTTCGGTTTTGAAATCCATGGTGAGGTAAGGGTTTTGCCAATCGCCCAATACACCCAAGCGAATGAAGTCTTCGCGCTGGCCATTCACTTGCTTCTTGGCGTATTCACGGCATTTTTTACGAAACTCTGCATAAGGCACTTTCACCCCTGCCTTGCCGATTTTCTTTTCCACGTTGTGCTCAATCGGCAAACCATGGCAATCCCAGCCAGGCACATAAGGCACATCAAAGCCGCTCAGGCGCTTGGAGCGCATGATGGTATCTTTCAGGATCTTATTGACCGAATGGCCGATATGAATGTCGCCATTGGCGTAGGGAGGGCCATCATGGAGAATGAACTGGGGTCGCCCGGCTGTGGTTTCCTGTACTTTCTTGTACAGATCCATTTTATTCCACTTCTTTAGCATTTCTGGCTCTCGCTGAGCCAGGTTGCCTTTCATTGGAAACGCTGTATCCGGTAGATTCAGTGTAGGTTTGTAATCGGCCATGGAGTTCAATTGCCCTTAGATTTCTGTTTAGCAAAAAACTGTTTTGCTGTTTCAATATCTTGCTGGATGGCTGCGGTCAATGCATCCAGTCCATCGAATTTTTTCTCATCGCGTATTTTGTGACGGAACATCACTCGTAGGTGCTTACCATAAAGATCGCCCTGGAAATTCAACAAGTGCACCTCCAACCCAACATGTTCGCCGCCAAGTGTGGGCCTGGTACCCAAATTGGCAACACCTTGCTGAACCTGGCCAAGCCCCCGTACCTCTACGGCAAACACACCACTCACCGGGGTTCTTACCCGCTTGGGAAGAAAGTTTGCGGTGGGCACGCCAATGGTGCGACCGAGTTTTTGGCCATGTATAACACGCCCGGACATAAAGAATGATCGACACAACATTACCGAAGCGGAGTCAAAATCACTGCGCTCCAGACATTCTCTGACCCGCGTGCTGCTAACCCGTTCCCCGTGCCACTCAAAGGTGTGGGTATGATCCACGCTGAAGCCATGCTCTGCCCCCATACGCTGTAAGAAGCGGAAGTCACCGGCCCGGTCGTTACCAAAACGAAAGTCATCGCCCACTACAAGGTGTCGAATGCCCATACCCTGAATCAGGATATTGTCACAAAACTCTCGAGCCGACTGGCTGCAGAAACGTTTGTCGAACTTGACACACAATGTGCGATCCACCCCCAACTCCGCCAGAACCTCCACCTTTTCACGGAAGGTCATCAGACGTGCCGGCGCATCCTCTGGTGCAAAAAACTCACGGGGCTGGGGTTCAAACACCATGACCGTGGATGGAATGCCCAATTCTTTGGCTTTCGCCCCTAGCTGGCGAATGATGGCGCGATGCCCCAGATGGATGCCATCAAAGTTTCCGATGGTTGCTACACAACCTCGGTGGTGGGGTCGCAAATTGTGAACTCCGCGAATCAACTCCATAACTACGCCATCACGCCAAAAAGGCGAGCATTATAGCGGAGTTGGGCGCGGGATATAACTGCATGGCCCAACCAAATCGGGCATTTGAGGCTTAACTGCCGCTCTTAATCGCTATGCCGGGCAATCATATCCCGAGGCCGCATCCCAGACACCAGCAAACTGCCAAAATAAGTAGCGATACCTGCCGCCACCAAGAATGCCAGATAAGCGCAGCGCTGCTGCCATCCCCATAACAGCCACTGATCTAAGTCTTTGTTAAAAAAAGCAATAACAGCAACCATGATCAATGATGAGAACGTTAGCCTGACTCCGAACAGAAACCACCCCGGCTGTACCCGGTAGATCCCCTCCCGGCGCAAGCCCAGCCACAGCAGACCAGCATTCAACAGCGCCGACAAGGAAGTTGCCAGCGCCAACCCCACATGGGCCAAGGGCAGGATCAGAGCAAGATTCAGAACCATATTGGCCACCATCGCAACAATACCCACCTTGACCGGGGTTTTGGTGTCCTGCCGGGCAAAGTAACCGGGGGCCAGCACCTTGACCAGCATGAACCCCAACAATCCCAACCCATAGGCCTGAAGGCTCAGGGAGGCACGCTCCACATCGCTGGGGGCAAACTCCCCATACTGGAACAGGGTCATCAGCAACGGCGCCGCCAGCACAATCAGAGCCAAGGCTGCGGGCAAACCAATCAGCAGCACCATTCGTACCGCCCAATCCAGAGTTTGAGAAAACGCTTCACCGGACTGGCTGGCGTGCTTACGCGACAGACTGGGTAGAATCACCGTAGCAATGGCAATACCGAACACACCTAACGGCAGCTCCATCAGTCGATCAGAATAGTAAAGCCAGGATACACTGCCATCTGCCAGAAACGACGCCAGTACCGTATCAAGCAGCAAGTTAATCTGCGCTACCGACACCCCAAACAATGCCGGCAGCATCAGCTTCATAATGCGCTTCACCCCAGGGTCAGACCAACCCCAGCGCGGCACGGTTAACAGATCTATTTGCTTGACGAACGGCAACTGGAACACCAGCTGCACAACACCTGCCGCCATCACGCCCCACGCCAACGCCATAATCGGTGGATCCATAAGCGGAGCCACCAAGCAAGCCGACGCAATCAGGCAGACATTGAGCAAAACAGGGGTAAACGCAGGCATGGCGAACTTACCGTAGCTGTTCAGCACACTGCCCAGCAACGCGGTAAGCGAGATCAGCAACAAATACGGAAACGTAAGCCTCAGCATATCGGATGCCAAGCCGAACTTTTCTGGCATGCCATGAAATCCGGGCGCGAACACAAAAGTCACCGCAGGAGCGAACATCACGCACATCAACGTCACCCCCAACAACAAACCACCCAGAGAGCCCGCCGTATAGCTGACCAACAAACGCACTTCGGCATGCTCTCGCTGGGTGCGGTATTCCGACAAAACCGGAACAAAAGCCTGAGAGAAAGCACCCTCAGCAAACAAACGCCGAAAAAAATTAGGGATTTTGAACGCCACGAAAAAGGCATCTGCCCCGCCACCAGCGCCGAACAGGTTAGCCACCACCACGTCCCGAACCAACCCCAGAACCCGCGAAAGCAAGGTAAATACGCTGACAACCCCGGTCGAACGCAGCAATCCGCTTTGTTTCTGCCCTGATTTTTCGTTTTTCATGTACAATCCTTCTCCACCCAAGGCCGCCATTATACGGATTAGGGCATCATTCCGTATCCTCGCAGATAAATAGTATTCAATCCTTGACAGCGAGGCCTTAGGTGGGAATAATCTTGCGTCCTCGAATTCAAGTCTTTAACGCCCTGAATATTCGAAACCGGTTACTTAAATCAATTAGCGTTTCAAGTTTCTGCAAATTTTACTGATTATAGAAAGGAGCTAGACCTTGGCTAACATCAAATCAGCTAAGAAACGTGCACGCCAGGCTGAAAAGCGTCGCAGACACAATGCCGGTCTGCGCTCCATGGTTCGCACTTATATCAAGAAAGTGGTTAACGAAATCGCCACTGGTAACAAAGAAAACGCCCAGAAAGCTTACCTGGAAGCGGTGCCTGTCATCGATCGCATGGTAACCAAAGGGATTATCCACAAGAACAAAGCAGCTCGTCATAAGAGCCGCCTGAGCACACAGATCAAAGATCTGGCTGCTTAATACGCTTTGTGGACATAAAAAAACCGGCTCTAAGCCGGTTTTTTTATGTCTGCTGATTTCACAGGCAAACCCACTAGAAAACCACCATATTATCCCGATGGATCAACTCTTTCTCATCGGCGTAGCCCAGCACCGACACAATAGCATCTGTACTCCGCCCCATGATTTTACGGGCCTCGTCTGCCGAATAATTCACTAAACCACAGGCTATTCGCTGATTGTCCGCATCAACACAGGACACCATCTCCCCTCGTGAGAAGTTGCCCGTCACTTCGCGCACACCCACCGGCAACAAGCTGACGCCTTTTTCACGCAGCGCTTTGGCCGCACCCTCATCCAGAACCAGCACACCGCGCATCTGAAGATGCCCTGCCAGCCATTGCTTGCGAGCAGCCATGGGAGACTCATCTGCTGTTAACAAAGTCCCTACGGACTCAGCCCGCTGAATCCGCGTCAGAACCTCAGGCAGGCGGCCACCGACAATGATGCTGGCGGCACCAGAACGCGCCGCCAGTTTCGCAGCACGGAGCTTGGTCGCCATTCCCCCTTTGCCCAGTGCACCACCACTGCCGCCAGCCATAGACACCAGCGCTGGGTCTGAAGCACGAGCATGAGAGAGCAATGTCGCATCAGGATTAGAACGGGGATCAGCATCATACATACCCTGCTGATCAGTAAGAATTACCAGCAGATCCGCCTCAACCAAATTGGTCACCAGCGCACCCAAGGTATCATTGTCACCAAAGCGAATCTCATCAGTGACCACGGTATCGTTTTCATTCACCACCGGCACCACCCCATGACCAATCAAGGCCAACAAGGCACTGCGAGCATTGAGGTAGCGCTTACGATCAGAGAGGTCGTCGTGAGTCACCAGAACTTGAGCAGTGTGCACACCATGAGCCTGAAAAGCCTGCTCCCATGCCTGCACCAATCCCATTTGACCCACCGCAGCGGCCGCCTGCAGATCATGCATGGCCTTAGGGCGACGCTTCCACCCCAAACGCGCCATGCCTTCTGCAACGGAGCCGGAAGACACCAACACCACTTCGACACCCAGCTTACGCAAAGCAGCAATCTGCTCCACCCAGCCAGCAATAGCAGCCCGATCCAGGCCCTGACCGTCATTCGTCAGCAAAGCACTGCCAATTTTTACAACCCAACGCCGGGAAACCGACACCTCCGCACGCAAAGCCTGATCTTCGACACCTGACATAAGAATCTGCTACCCCCTAATGATCAGTGCGGTGCGTAGACCACTTCAACGTCGTGATCATCATCGTCGTCATCATCCAGATCATCCGCATTACGCTGACGCCGACGCTCCGATCGGTATTCCTGAATTTTAAGACGCGCCTCTGCCTCCAAACGCTGCCTTGCCGCACGCTCGGCCTCTGCAAACTCTTCATCTGCAGCCATGCGCTCATCCAACTCCTCAAGATGATTCATAATGGCAAAGACCAGCTCCTGGGTACCGAAGCCGTTGGCGGCAGAGATCTTAAATACCGGCCCATCCCATTCCAAATCGTCAACGATTTGCTGACAACGCTGGCTCGCTTCCTCTTCAGGCAACAAATCCGTCTTATTCAACACCAACCAACGATCACGATCCGCCAAGGCGGGGCTGAATAACTGCAACTCACCCGCAATAGCATCCACCGACTCAACCGGACTGGAATCATCCCAGGGAGCAATATCCACCACATGCAACAATATACGACAACGAGCCAAATGCTTTAGGAAACGAATACCAAGCCCGGCACCTTCCGCCGCACCCTCAATCAAACCAGGAATATCAGCCATAACAAAGCTGCGCAACCGGTCAACTTTCACCACCCCCAAATTGGGAACCAATGTAGTGAAGGGATAATCGGCCACTTTGGGCTTGGCCGCAGAAACAGCTCGAATCAACGTAGACTTGCCCGCATTAGGCATGCCCAGCAACCCAATATCGGCCAGCACCTTCAGCTCCAGCTTCAAATTGCGCTTTTCACCCTCGGTGCCCGGCGTAGTCTTGCGGGGGGAACGGTTCGTGGACGACTTAAAACAGGTGTTTCCCAAACCACCCCTGCCACCTTTGGCCACCACAAACTGGTCGCCCTCTTTCAGCAGATCACCCAGCACTTCCTGGGTATCCTCATCCACCACCGTAGTGCCCACCGGCACTTTCAGAATCAGGTCATCCCCGCTGGCCCCGGTACAGTTGCGGCCTGCGCCACCCTCGCCTCGCTGCGCCCTGAACAAGCGCTCATAGCGATAGTCAACCAAGGTATTAAGGCCATTATCTGCCAACAGGACTACGCTGCCACCCGCTCCACCATTACCACCATCGGGGCCACCGTACTCGATGTACTTTTCCCGACGAAAACTCAGGCACCCGTTGCCACCATCTCCGGCTTCGACTCGAATGGCAGCTTCATCAACAAACTTCATAGGGCACTCCTGCTGTGTAAAGGTGACGGCACATCAATTGGGTGACGACACTGGGTGCGTAAATGTATTCTACTGTTACCGCCGCACAACGCAAAAAGCCCCGCCTTACGGCAGGGCTCAGCGATCCGGAACGACAGCTTTTGTCGTTTAGGCTACGGGCTCGATTGAGATGTAGCGACGGTTTTTTGGACCTTTCACTGCAAACTTAACCACGCCGTCTGTCTTGGCATAGATCGTGTGATCTTTACCCAGACCAGTGTTCGGGCCAGAGTGGAACTGAGTGCCACGCTGACGAACAATAATGTTACCGGCTTTAACTACTTCACCGCCATAACGCTTAACACCAAGGCGTTTACTTTCCGAGTCGCGACCGTTACGGGTACTACCACCAGCCTTCTTGTGAGCCATTATGCTTCTCCTTAACTAATTAGGCGCTAATGCCAGTGATCTTCACTTCCGTGAAGTACTGACGATGCCCCATCTGCTTACGATGGTGCTTACGGCGACGGAACTTGATAATGCGAATTTTATCGCCACGGCCGTGGGTTACCACTTCCGCTTTCACTTTGCCGCCTTCTACAACAGGTGCGCCAACTTTAACGTCGTCACCGTTTGCTACCAATAAAACTTGATCGAATTCGATGGCTGAGCCGGGCTCGGCTTCAATCAATTCCAGCTTAACCAAATCACCTTCGGCGACTCGGTGCTGTTTGCCACCACTTACAAATACCGCGTACATAGCTGCTGACTCCAACCGCTTTTAAGCATCAGAATAGGTTGTCTTGTTCCGACTGACCACCGACGCATTTGTTGATTGGCGTCAGGTCACAGGGGGCGCAATTGTAAGGGAATCAGATAACCGGTGCAAGCCTAATCAACAGACCAATTTAACAGCCCCGAATAAGGTGGACAGGACAAGCAAAATCAAGTCTTTAGCTTGACACCCCCCACCCCCCGCCATAGCATTCGAAACAATTTCACGTTCTTTATTGGTGCGGTGACTTTCCGCCCCCATCCAGGTTACCTTAAGTATGGATTTTAAAGCGATTTCCGCTGCGGTTGAGACCGATTTTCAACAGGTTAACGACTTTATTTTCAAGCAGTTACACACCCACGTCCCGCTCATCAAGGAAATCGGCAACTATATAATAGACAGTGGCGGCAAACGCCTCCGTCCGCTGGTATGCCTACTCAGCGCCCGTGCGCTGGGCTATGAAGGCCACAAACACGTGGAAATCGCCGCTGTGGTGGAATTCCTGCATACCGCCACCCTGCTGCACGATGATGTTGTGGATGAATCATCTCTGCGCCGTGGCAAAGCCAGCGCCAACGAAGTTTGGGGCAACGCCCCCAGCGTACTGGTAGGTGACTTTCTGATCTCCCGCTCTTTTCAGATGGTGGTGAATGTGGGCAACATGCGTGTCCTGCAGATCCTGTCAGACGCCACCAACCTAATCGCCGAAGGAGAGGTACTGCAGCTTATCAACTGTAAGAACCCGGATACCAACGAAGCCCAGTACATGGAAGTCATTCGCTACAAAACCGCGAAAATGTTCGAAGCCTCAGCCCAATCCGGTGCGGTACTCGCACAACCCGGCGAAGCGTTGGAGCTGGCATTCGCCCGTTACGCTGATCACCTGGGCTTAGCCTTTCAATTGATTGACGATGTACTGGATTACACCGGCAGTGCCGAGGAAATGGGTAAAAATGTGGGTGATGATCTGGCAGAGGGCAAACCGACGCTCCCCCTGATTTACGCCCTGCAACATGCCAGCCCCGCAGACCAGGACATGATCCGCACAGCCATCCGCACCGGCGGGTTGGATAAGATTGACGCCATCACCCAGGCGGTTCGCAACTGCGGCGCCATCGACTACACAATTGAACGGGCAAACGAACAATCTCGCCTGGCAAAAGAAGCCCTTGGCGAAGTCAAAGATTCCGTATATAAAGAGGCATTGCTTGCATTAAGCGACCTGGCGGTTGCCCGCAACCATTAAGCCGCCAACCCAATCGGAGTGTAGCTCAGCCTGGTAGAGCACTGCCTTCGGGAGGCAGGGGTCGAAGGTTCGAATCCTTTCACTCCGACCAAAACGACATTCCAGCACATCCCAGAACATCCAAAACACCCCTGAAAGCCCCGTAGAATCTGACCTTTAGCTCCCAACCCATCCCAGCACATCCATTGTAATCCCAGATATTTGGGGGTATATATGGGGGTATGTGGCCGTTTTCCATATTTGATACCCCCAAAAGGCCCAAAACAGATACCCCCAAACATAGCTGGAGACCGCACCACACATGCCTTTGACCGCCTTAGCTGTAAAGCAGGCCAAACCCAAAGAAAGCGACTACAAGCTAACGGATGGTGGGGGTATGTACCTGCTAGTGAGCAAGAAGGGCGGCAAATATTGGCGGCTTAAATATCGCTTCGCCGGTAAAGAAAAAGTATTGGCCTTGGGGGTGTACCCCTCAGTTAGCTTGGAGCAAGCCAGACAGGAACGGGATAAGGCCAAAAAACTACTGCCCAACACCGACCCCAACAGCGTAAAGCGGGTAGACAAAGCCAGCAATCTGGAAGCCGCCGAAAACAATTTCGAGCTGGTCGCCACTGAGTGGTATAGCAACCACATGGTGAACAAATCCGACAGCCACCGCACCCGCACATGGCGCCTACTGAAAAATGACCTGTTTCCCCCACTTGGCAAGCGCCCAATTTCAGACATCACACCCCCTGAATTACTCAAGGTGCTGAGGCGAGTGGAAAGCCGTGGCGCCATTGATACCGCCCACCGTGCACACCAAACAGCCGGGCAAGTGTTCCGTTATGCCGTAGCAACCGGAAGGGCAGAACGCGACCCCAGCGCAGATTTACGGGGTGCACTAAAAATTCATATTAAAAAGCACCATGCAGCCATCACAGAACCAAAGGAGCTAGGCAAATTGCTACTGGCAATGGACAGCTTTGGCGGCACCCCCGTTGTTAAAGCCGCATTGCAGCTATCGCCCTTGCTGTTCGTACGCCCCAAAGAGCTACGGCACATGGAGTGGACAGAAATCGACTGGGATCAAGCCCTATGGCAGATACCCGCCGACAAAATGAAAATGAAAGAACCCCACATTGTTCCCCTGAGCGTACAGGCCATAGCCATACTTGAGGAAATACATTCACTGACCGGGCGCGGCAAGTACGTGTTTCCCAGCGCCAGAGGCGGAAGCCGCCCATTGAGCGAAAACGGTGTCAGGGTGGCCTTACGTACAATGGGATATGACAACGACACTATGACCGCACACGGCTTTAGAGCCACCGCCAGAACCATTCTGGATGAAGTGCTGTGCTTTCGGGTGGATTTGATTGAACACCAGCTAGCGCACACAGTACGCGACACCAACGGGCGGGCGTATAACCGAACCAAGCATTTGCCGCAGCGCAAAGACATGATGCAGAAGTGGGCTGATTATTTGAACGGATTAAAGCTTAAAGCACAAAACGGCAACATTATTGCTGGCCGCTTTAAGTAACGAGTAAACCAACCCTAGGGTAGCTCCTGAAAAGCCGGACACCTTCACCGGCTTGGGTTGGTTCCAAATGAAGGCAACGCACAGAAGGCGTGCATATGAGAATAACAGCAACTGTAGGCGTCGCAAGAATTTTGGCTTCTCACGCGCTTTATACCGACATTACAATGTACGACGTTGTGAACTCCTTCTCAACGGGATCGCTTGGAATGGAGCACAAATGCTTTGTTGATAAAAACGGCGAGACCATATATGAATTTAAGGATCTCTGGCCACTTGGAGAACAAAGTTTTCGAGAGCTAGAAAAGTGCAATGAAGATCCAATCACGGAAAACAATATACAGGAAGTATTGCTAATCCCCCTTATTTACCTACGAGACTTTAGGCTAGGCCTGCTTGATGTACTCATTAATTACAATGCAGAAATCCGTGCCGGTGGAAAAGAATTTAGGGGATTTAGAGCGCTCAAACACTGGCCTATTGGACACCCTATAGACGATTTTCTGCAAGCGCGTAACGTTCTAATTCAATCCGAGCCAGACGCTGAAGTCGCAGAACGTTTATTGACCTCCCCAGAGTGGCTCATCTTGCCCAGAATATTATTGTTCAGCGCTATAGATTCAATTTTTTTAGCCGAGTGGGATGATGGCTACGGAATGGGAGAAGCATTTTCTAGTCTAAGCAGCTTAAAAGAAATACTTGATTATGCTGAAACTGCAAAGTCAGTCAAATCAATGCTGGCTAAAAAAGCAAGCATTGAACGACACAAAGAAACAAACGAATTTAAACAGCAAGCGATCAACTACTATGAAAATAACGAGAAACGCTTTAAATCAAGAGCAGCGGCAGCTAGAGAAATTGCCAGACAAATACCAATCACTACTAGAACCATTGAAAGCTGGATCAAAAACCACCTAGACGAAAAATAATTTCATACAGTCTGCGGGCAGACTGTACAGTGTAGGCGTACACGCATCTATGGTTTTATTTTTATGAGCACATAATGACTAACCATGTCCAACAGCATCCACAGGAGCACGACATGGTTAGTACAAATCCCGACAGACACACCCTACCACCAACCGGCTTTATTCGACTCGATGACATTCTGAAAATCTTTCCTATTGGGAAATCCACATGGTGGCAAGGTATCAAAGATGGCCGCTATCCCAAAGGCATTAAACTAAGCCCACGCACAACAGCATGGAGGGTTGAGGACATCCAAAACCTGATAGATTCATTGCAAAGTGACGAGGGCTAAACCATGAAAAAGAACAAAGCCCCCACAATGCGCAGAGGCCGTAACGACGCCTACAATGATACCAACGTAAAAGCACAACGCCAACGACTGCTAGCGGCCTTGCTACGGGCTGGAAGCGCGGGAATAAACACCATCCAAGCAAGGCACAACCTCAACATATTGGCCCCGGCGCCTCGCATCTATGAATTAAGGCACCATTACGGGCACAACATCCAAACAATCTGGACAACCGAAACCACGCCAGAAGGCCACCCACACCGGGTTGCCCGCTATGTACTGCTGAACGGAAAGTACAAGGAGGCGATCTGATGTTGGAATATGCGACTCTTCGAGTTTACCGGATGGTCAGCGGGTTCAATGGTGGGGTGAGCGGCATTGTGTTTGCCGCTTCACGCCACAAGGCTGTAGAAGTCTTTTGCAGGCTGCACACACTTTACCCGGCACAAGTCGCGGTTTTATACAGCCACCCCCTTCAGTACCATTAAAGGTGCGCTATGGCATCCAACAAACCCAAAGGCAGGGCAAGGAAAGCCCGCTTTGCGGGGGTACCTCACGCGATCATGGAATCAGACAACTATCGGCACCTGAATGGCTGGGATGTAAAACTGCTGTTGGAGCTGGTAAAACAACACAATGGCAGCAACAACGGCGACTTAAGCGCAGCTTGGGGCATGATGAAAAATCAGGGTTGGCGCTCCAGCGGCACGCTGTTCAAATCTTTGGCCAAATTAGAGCGGCTTGGATTTATTGAACGCACACGGCAAGGCGGTAAACACCAATGCAACCTGTTTGCCATTACGTGGTACCCCATTGACGAGTGCAAAGGTAAGCATGAAGTTCGGGCAACCAGCACCCCATCCAATCGATGGAAACAACCCGCACCCGATTAAAATCCTTACTCGCTATACGAACGAATGTGCTCACCATGTGAATCAATTGGGGTGCAAACAGGCAGAAAACGGCCTACCTGTAATCGCTATATGAACTAATCAGGGGCTTTTTGATGATTTCGGCACTCACTATTTGACCACCTTATTATATAGCCATAGGCAGTAGCTAATAATGATGCAGTCACAAGGGGATGGGGTAGCCAATTCTTCAGGGCTTTCAATAACTGACCGCCGCCGGTATCTCAATTGTCACAGCCACAAAACCACAGCTCTAGCCAGCCACGCCAACTTTTAGCGAAGGTGATAACGATGGGCAGCAAATGACAGGGAAAAAGGTACTCCCGAATTATAGCACTGGGGGTATTTCTAACCTCATGCCCGCTTAGCTTATGAGCAATTGCAAGCATAGGTTGCTGTTTAATCCTGATTTAGCCATGAGGTAAATTTCCTAATGATTTCGGATAAAAAATCTGTATCGAACTGAAAGATTGAACATGAAGGCTACTCACAATCCAACGAACTACAGGAACTTAGCATGGGCGGTATAGGCAGCGGTCGAAGCCTTACAGGGAGCAAGCGCACGACAATGGAAAACACTCTAAAAATAGACATTGGCACCTTAAAGAGATTGGGCCTTTTTCGTGAAGGGCAAGCCGGGGCGCTCTGGTGGACGCGTAACGGCGAGGAAACCGGACAGGTGGACTATGTAACCCAGAAGCATGGAATAGCGCTGAATTACCGATACAGGGCCGGTGGTGGCGATTGGGAGAGCGTTTCGCTAAACATTGCGTACGGAATAACCCCCTGCCACTTTGGCGGGGTGCGGCACTGGCTGGTTTGCCCATCTTGCAAACGAAATGTGGGGGTGCTGGCTGCGGACAGTAAACTATTCCTGTGCCGCCATTGTTACGAGCTGCCCTATGCTTCGCAGAGTGAAAGCCCCATTGACCGGATGATCAGAAGGCGTGAGAAGATAGGCAAACGCATTTTCGCCCAAAACGGTGATCAGGTTTACCTGCGCAGAAAAGGGCTGCACAAACGCACCTATGAGCGAGAGCTAAACCATTACCATGAATTAGAGTGGGCAATAGACTACTGGATAAGCGTGAAACTGAACGCCCTTGATGGGCTGATTTAAACTGAACCCAGCCGATCAATGGTATCAGGGAACTTTTCCACCATCTTAATCAATAGCGCGGCTTGAGCATTAGGCTTAGCCCTGCCCTGCTCCCAGTTTTCCAAGGTGCGCTTATTGATTCGCAAGTATCGGGCAAATACCGCCTGTGACAAATGCAACTTCTCACGCAGCTTTACCAGTTCAGTGCTGGTGATTTCTGTGCTGGCTGGTAGCTCAATCGGGTGTTCTTTCAAAGTGAGCTTGCCTTCGCGCTGATCTTTCAACGCTTGAAAACCTTCGTTTAATTCTGCAAACAGGTTACGTTTCATGATTGGCACCTCGCAGCCATTTCTTGCTTCAGCATGAGCGCCAACGCTTTGCGCTCATCGTCGGTCAAGTCGGACATTTCACCTTTACCGTACAGAGTGAACAGCCAGAACTGATCACCCCCCAACCACCAATAATAGATAATGCGTACACCGCCCCGCTTTCCCTTGCCTCTGCGCTCATCCCTATAACGCACTTTGCGCAATCCACCTGTGCCTTTGATAACATCACCCGCCAATGGGTTGGCTAACAGCTCTTGCTGTAACCCCTTGAACGCCTCATCATCTAGGTACTGATTGCGGTATCGTTCAAACGGCGGCAATTCAACAAAGACAGCTTTCATTTTATCCTATACGTTAGTTGCGTACACCAAACAACTATACGTTAGTTGCGTACAGGTCGCAAGCCAAAGAATCTAACCAAAACCTTAGCATTGTTTAGCAACCGGGTTCTTTTGGGGGTATTTATGGGGGTACATCCAGAAAGGCAAAATCTATATTTATTTTATATTCAGATAGTTACAACAACTTTTCGGTTGATTTCACTCCGACCAAAACACCCAAACACCCCAGCGCACCCTTCACGTCAATTAACCGAACCACTCTGCGCCCATGTAACAAACCCACCCGAACCAACTCCAATCATTGCAGCGCAGAGGTTTAAACCCAGCCTGCATTTAATAAATCTATTCAAAAAAACAAACACAAGGAAAGTTCAATGGACGCATTTCGACCAAAGTTTATGCGCGCTATGACAGTGGCGCTGCATATCATGCTGCTAAGCGCATGCAAACAAACCGTTCTAGAAGAGAAGGGTGTCAGGGAGCCGGAGTTCCCCACCATCGAAAGCAGCCAAACCATTTTGTTCATCCACGGCATGTATCTCACACCGCAGGCCTGGGCAGAATGGCGCCAGTATTTTGAGGAAAGAGGCTATCGCACCTACGCTCCGGCTTGGCCGCTACATGATCTGAGCATTGAGGAGCAAAATCGACTCCACCCCAATGCAGATCTCGGTGAACTGAGAATAGAAGAGGTGTTAAATCAGTACAGGGCATTTCTAGGCACGCTGGATGAAAAGCCCATTGCCATAGGTCATTCGATGGGCGGCCTGATAGCACAACTTCTGCTTGAAGAAGACTTGATCAGTGGTGCTATAGCTTTGCATTCTGCGCCACCATTCGGGGTAATCAGTGCCGAACCCGCCTTTCTAAAAGCGAACTGGCCAATGTTGAATCCCTTGATCCCTGCCAACAACCCCATACAGCTTACCTTCAAACAATTTCAGTATGGATTTACCAATGGAATGACCGAGGCAGAACAGATCAGCGCCTATGAACATATGGTTCCAGAGTCACGCCTGATCGGTAGATCCACCACTACCACAGCTACCGCGCTGGAACGTGATGCTCCTAGGAAACCGTTGCTGATTGTGTCCGGCGGAACAGACAGGACCATAACAGCCAGTTTGAATTACGCGAATTTTGAAGCGTTCCGTAACACTCCTGCAATCACCGACTACAAGCAGTTTCCTGAACGCAACCACTGGACGATCAAGGCAAATAACTGGGAATCCGTGGCAGACTATAGCCTGGAGTGGATTGAATCAAACCGCTAACACTTTACCCATGACGCTGAGGTAACCATACCGAAAAAACCGTCAGCTTTCCTGGTTCGCTGGTAACGCTGACGGTACCCTTGTGGAGTTCGACCAACTCCTTAGTGAGCGCTAGCCCTAACCCTGTACCTTCGGGATTGAGCTTTTCTTCTCGGCCGACTTTCTGGAACTTGTTAAATAGTTTTTCTATGTCATCCGGTGCAATACCAATGCCGGTATCCTCAACTCTAAGCTCCACTCCAGGCACTTTCTGAACGCTTTTCTCAACCAGGCATATCTTGATCTCACCACCCACGGTAAACTTAACTGCGTTTGCCATCAGGTTTATGATCACCTGCCTCAACCGCGTTGCATCCGCCTCAATCAAACCATGAAACTCACACTCAAGCTGCACACTGGTTCCTTTAGCCTCAGCCATTGGTAAAAATTGATTTTTCGTTTCCGCCAACATCTCGTCAAGCGCTACCTGCGTTAAGGAAAGCTCCAGCTTACCCAAATCCAGCTTACTAATATCCAGTAGGTTATTGATCAGCCCAAGCAGGTGATTGGCATTACGATCAACAACGGCAAGCGCATCAAGACTGCGCTCATCCAGCCTGCTTGCAGACCGATTCATCACTCTGCGCGTAAATCCAATTACGGAATTGAGAGGCGTCCTGAGTTCATGAGACATACTCGCCAGGAACTCGGTCTTGGCCATACTGGCTTTCTCCGCGGCTTCTTTGGCTAACGCCAACTCGCAGGTTTTAATTTTCACTTGATCCTCTATTGTACGTTGACGCGTAATCATGGTTAGCAAAACGGCCTCCAGCATAGCAACATACAACAACCCACAAATCAAAATCAGGTAGCTCTGCCAAAAAGATACGCGCGTCATAATGCCATAAGTGGCCATCAGCTCAATGCTAATTACACGATCCAAGAAGCTGAAACGGGATGACCATTCAACAGGAAGCTCTCGCTTATCGTTGCCATGCAGCAATACTGGATTATCAGAATCGGTGACATCAACCAAGCGAAGTGACTCGGCCACCCCATCCCCGGATATAGCACGCTTTAACAAGTCATCCACCCTAAACAAAACCTGAATTACTCCGTCATATTTCTGGCTATCTGGCGCTTTCACTGGCGCCGACAGAATATAGGAAAGCTCGGACTTTTTATGCTGAACGAGTGACACAGGAACACTGGCTTGCACTGAACCGGTTCTCAGCAATCGGGATGCATCACCCCGGTGCGGCAACGCCAACACGTCCAACCCAAGCACTTGCTCATTACCCTCTAGGGGGTAGACATATGTGATAGGAAGATACTCTGCACGATCCCTGCTAACAACCAAGCGTCGGTCAATATCGGGCTCACGAATTTCAAACCCTGCGACACCCGTTTCTCTGACTGCGCTGACAAAGCTCGTTCGATCATCCCCCATGACTAAAGGCAGCCATTGCACAGCAAGAATCGCGGGATGCTGTTCTACAAGAGGGGAAAAGAATGTGTTGAACCCAGCTGAAGACACGTGATCACTGGCCGAAAAAAAGCTCGTCGCAGCGTTCAGAATGACACGCACCTCATTAATATTGAGAGCAAGAACCGCCTCGAATTGATGACCAATTTCTGCGATTTGAGTGCGCCTATTTGCTTGCTCAGCTGATCTCACAAAAATAAACGAGGCGATTACCAACATTAAAAATATGATTGGCAAGGCAACGGATTGCCATATCCGGCTGCTTGACGTTGGGCTCCAGGTCAACACCCTTACAACAAACGGAGCAATCACCAGCGCCCCGACAGAGTCACCTACCCACCAAACAATCCAGTTATTAAACCATCCAGCCCAAGGAACAATGCCGAACAGCCCAAGCATAACGGAGCCATTAATAGAGTTTATTAAACAACTGGCCGGGCCGACAATTAATAAGAATTGGAGAACTTGGACTCCGTTGGTTAACTGGCTGGGCAATAGATTCAAACGTAATAGCATATGGCTGGCGATAGCTGCCTGCGCCAACGCCCCACAAGAGACAACGGAAGCAAAAGCTATTTGTTGCAGATCGATGGGGATTCCCTGACTCAACGATACGTTAAGGTTAGCAATAAGCGCCCCAAGCCACACACCTGGATAGACCGCCCGCCCGAAGACCACCACAAACCCTAACGCAATACCAGCTGACGGCCACACTGGTGTTGCAAAATCTGGAGGAATTGCGAGCAGCTCAGTCCCTAGAGCAAATCCCCAATACAGAAGCACTAACAATATGTTTCGACTGATGTTTCTGCTCACTACCTGAAGCCGCTCTCTATTTGATCCAACCAAGACCCAACGCCTGATCCTACACTAAGAATAGCAGTGGAATTACTACTCAACCCCCAAAAAACCCGTAAAACCTGTTCACATACAAGACCAGCTATAACCGGTAGAACTTAGCAAACATAACCGTTATGAGCTATACAGGAAAGAATATTCATAAAGGAGCTACCCATGCCAGCCAGGACACAGATGATAGTAGCAGCCAGCGCCCTCCTACTATCCATTTCCGCAGAGGCCAAGCAACTCTGGAGTACGTTCAGTTTGACTTACCTCTATGGTGAACACTATGAGCTGGGAGCAGATACCAGGGAGGTGCTTACCGTAGAACACGCCAGCACCCACAACTGGGGAGACAATTTCTTTTTTCTTGACCATACAACGGCTGACGACAACACCATTAGCAATTATTTTGAACTGTCCCCCCGCTTGAGCCTGAGCTATCTAAGTGGCTCCAGCCTCTCCACTGGAGTTGCGAAAGATTTTTACCTGGCGAGCACTCTGGAAGGAGGCAACTTCAACAACTATCTTTTGGGTTTGGGAACCAAGCTAGACGTACCCGGCTTTCAGTTTGTGAATATCAACCTCTACCACGTCAATAACGATCTATGGGATGATGATCAACAGATCACTATCAACTGGGCAGCTCCATTCTCCATTGGCAGAGGCGTTTTCCTCTATGACGGTTTTATTGACTATTCGACTGCATCCGACACCAACGCTAAAGAAATGAACTTTACATCTCAACTAAAATGGGACATCGCCTCATTACTGAGTGCAGAATCCCCATTCTATCTAGGTATTGAATACGCGTACTGGATCAACAAATACGGCGTCGACGGTGTGGATGAGAACAATGCCAATCTGTTATTGAAATGGCATTTTTAGGTGTAACCCCTTAGCCATTGCTGGCTTTTAGCGATTCATAACCGAGATAGCCTGCTAATGCACGCTGCAATGTCTCATAACCCACCGGTTTGGATAGGTGTTCATTCATACCTGCGGCAATGGCTTTCTCTTTGTGCTCCCGCAGAACATGCGCGGTGAGTGCAATGATGGGGACAGGTGGTAAATTCTTGCGCTGTTCATAACGCCTGATTTGAGATGCCGCACTGTATCCATCCAGTACCGGCATTTCACAATCCATCAACACCAAATCAAAATGGCACTCTGCTTGAGTCATCATATCCACCGCCTGCTGGCCATTTTCAGCATATTGAAGGTTCAAACCCATTTTCCTCAACAAGCCTGACACGACCATCTGATTGACTTTGTTATCCTCTACAACCAGAACCGTTTTGTCGGTAAACAAACTGGCTTTGGCATCCATGCGCTCTATGTCCGGCAGATAGCTAACACTGGAAAGCTGTAATAGAACCTGATGCAACATTCGGGGAGCGAATGGCTTCTGTAGACACAGCACATGCTCGGTGCATGGCGGCATACTGTAACGCCGCACTGATTCCATTGTAGTGACCACAACAAATTTTGGAGAGTTTATCTCCTTGCATCGACTAATGTCGGCAACAGTCTGAAGCGCGTCTTGTTTATGATCCAGGATCACGTATTCCACTGGATGTCCCTGCCGTGTTTCATAGCGCAACATCTCCATTGCTTGCTTGCTGTTAGAAGCCAGCAGCGATGTCATGCCCCATTCCCGCATTTGCTCAGACATTATTTGTGATAGGGACGCCCCCGTATCAATCAACAAAACCTTCTTGTTGTGCAGCGTTGTCAATGACAGTTCATGCGCTTGTATATAGTCACGGCTGGCTGGCTGGCATTCGATATTGAACCAGAATCGGCTGCCCCTGCCTGGCGTACTCACAACACCGATGTCGCCCCCCATTAGCTCCGACAGTTTCTTAGATATACTGAGCCCCAACCCCGTACCACCAAACTGTCGTGTCACACTGAGATCAGCCTGGTTGAACGCTTTAAACAATCTTCTTTGTGCTTTGTGCTCTATACCGATCCCCGTATCAACTACGTCGAATCGAAGATGATACGCACTTTGATCTCGAATCGGCGCTGATGATGACACCCGCAAACTGACATGCCCCTGGTCAGTAAACTTGAAGGCATTAGCCATCAGGTTCAGCAGCACCTGTCGCAACCTGGTTGGATCCGCTTTTATATAGCGAGGTGTACCAGGAGCGAATGAACATAAAAGCTCAAGCCCCTTTGCTTCAGCATTAGCAGAGAAAAAAGCGATGCATTCCTGACAAAGCTGATCGAGATCAACGTCAGCATCTTTAAGCTCAAGATTGCCTTCTGCAATTTTTGCGTAATCCATGATATCGTCAATGATTCCCAACAAAGCCTTGCCAGATTGCGCGATTGTCGATACGTAGTGCGCTTGAATGTCATCCAGCCTGGTATCCCGCATCAGCTCTGACATACCCAAGACTCCATTCAACGGCGTTCGTATTTCATGGCTCATGGTTGCCAGGAATCGACTTTTAGCATCATTCTCTGCCTGAGCCTGCACCAAGTTTTGCCGAACCTTGAGATCATCTACCGCAGCGTGAAACTTAAGCTCTAGAAATCGTTTATGCTCTTCACGCGCCCGTTTTTCATTACTTACTGCGTTTTTTTGTGCCTCCAGTTTAGCGCGACGCTCTTCATTGATACGATCCGCCAGCGCAAACGAGAACAGTATCACCTCTACGGCTGAGGCGACTTGCACAGAGTATTTAATTAACGTCGTGCTTGGTAAAACCCCGAATTTACTCAAGCCTGTTACAAAAACGGATGACAGCAATACTGTCCATGCCAACACAAAAAAACGCGCCGCGCGAACACCAAGATGCATCAGATAAAATCCGCAACAAATAACGATTAAGGCCGTAGGCATGCCAACAACAGAAACCAGTATCGTGCTGGTTCGTGGGCCCAACACAAACGCCAATAAAAACACCAACGTAAAACACAACGCCAATACAGAGAACACGTTGTGGATATAAGGAGTGTTAACGCGGGTATTAAGTAACGAGATAGCAAACAAGGTACCCATCAAGCCAAACACAGATAAGCTGGCGGGAATGGCAATGGTATTAATCCAAGGGTAATCAGCCCAAAGAAACTGGAAGCCTATGCCTTGTACCGATGCCACATAAAAGGAGCACCCGAACGCAGCGCCAATGTAGTACAGATAACTTACATGGCGCACGCTCAAATAGATAAAAAGATTGTACAGCACCATCACTAAAATAATGCCATAGTAAAGCCCTTGCCCCACCATGATCGATTGCTGCTCATCGAAGTAATGGTCGTAATCCCGAAGCTTAATTGGTGCCCCCAATGAGCTAGTGGACTCAATGCGAATATACGCCGTTACAAACTCCCCCGGCTCCAGTAACAACGGCACCATAAAGTTGTTGGCATCGACTGGCCGCTGATTGAAAGGGTAGGCGTCACCCAAATGCCACTCCTGCGCAACCCCCTCATTTTTAATAATATGTATTTCAACCAGATCCAGCAGCGGGTACTGCACTTCTAACAATAATTTCTGTCGGACGCTGCCAACATTGCGAACCGGTAGACGCACCCAGAGGATATCCGAGCTGTATCCAAAGAAAGGGGATTCGCTCTGGCTTTGAAACCAGTCCTGGCGCGGCAACGCCCTAACATCAGACAGATTGAGAATGCCTTGCTTATCGAGATAATATTCGGCAATGGGGCTGGCACTGAGGGAGGTGAATTCATCGGCAACGTTGGCAACGGTGCGCGCAGACAGAACCTGAAACGGAAGGCAAAGAAGCAGCAGCAGGCCAACGCAAGTGCGCCCGCAACAAATCAACCAATTTATATCCCTATGAGTGCTTTCCCTACTTAAGCTGCCTGCCACGTAACGCAAGTGTGCCCTACCAGTCCGTCTGCTTTTTGATTCCATCTTCTTTTTAGAATAGACCAAGTCACTGCCAATATGTCCATATTTGAACTCGAGGGGCGATTTTTAAACACCTATCAGCCGACCTTGCCCCGAAAGTGCACGCAACGGCCAGCAGAAAATGTTTGCTCCACTACCCGATCATCAGCCAATACGTTGAGAACAAAGACTTTTTCCTGAATGGTACGACAGTGCTGCATACGAAAAGCCAGTAACGGCGTAGCCTCAAGATCCAGCACGACAAAATCTGCTTCGTTGCCGACTCGAAAGCTGCCAATGCGGTCCGCCAAGTCTAATGCGACCGCGCCCCCCAAGGTGGCCATATAAAGCGCCTGCATCGGCTCCAGCGTGCCGCCCTGCAACTGTTGGATCTTGTAGGCTTCATCCATGGTTCTGAACAACGAAAAGCTGGTGCCCGCTCCCACGTCGGTGCCCAAGGATACCGTCACTCCAAACTCGTGTAATCTCTTCAGATTTAACAAACCTGACCCCAAAAATAAATTTGAAGTGGGGCAATGAGCCACCGCCGCACCGGACTGAGCGAGCTTGTTACATTCTTCGTCACACAGATGAATACCATGGGCAAAGATGCTGCGCTTACCCACTAACCCTTCACGATAATAAACATCCAGGTAGTTTTGCGACGATGGAAACAATGCCTTAACCCAAGCTACCTCCTCCTCGCTCTCTGCAAGGTGAGTATGAAGGTACAGATCTGGATATTCCTTCAGGAGCTGCCCGGCTTTCTCCAACTGATGCCGAGTGCTGGTAGGCGCAAAACGCGGCGTCACCGCATATTGGAGCCGGTCAACGTTATGCCACCGCTCAATCAACCCAAGGGATTCCTGATAGCCGGTCTCCGCCGAATCACAGAGTTCATCAGGGGCATTTCGATCCATCATCACCTTGCCGGCAATCATTCTAAGCCCCCTATCCTGGGCCTCATGAAAAAACGCATCCACAGATGCGGGATGAACCGTGCCAAACACCAACGCGGTGGTCGTGCCATTGCGCAGTAGCTCTTCCAGAAAAAATGCCGCTACTTTCCGGCCATAGCGAGAATCGGAAAACCTGGCCTCAACCGGAAAGGTGTAATTATTGAGCCACGAAAGCAACTTCTCACCAAAAGCACCGATCATTTCTGTTTGAGGATAATGCACGTGCGTATCTATGAAGCCGGGGAGAATCAGGTGATGAGAATAGTGGTGGAGCGACACCCATGATGGCAAGCGGTGCAACAGCTGCTCAGCAGAACCGACCGCCTTGATGCAACCATTTTCAATCCACAACACGCCATCCTCAAAATACTGCCAAGCCGCATCGCCCACCTTGGCGGGATCATCGACAAAATACAGCAATTGAGCACGGTATGCCTGCGCTGACACCCCCATCCATAACTCCCCTTATACTGCCAACGATATTCCTGTGCGTGTGCAAACCGAATATTTCAACTCACCACTTCATTCATTGTTTGTCAGCGGTGCGTACTGCGTCAAGCATCATTCTTGTTAATTCAGGATCACATGGCTGAATAGTTCGGCCCACCCCCTGCCTCTGGAGGCACCCAAGTAATATTTTGCATGGGATCCTTAATATCACAGGTTTTACAATGAACGCAGTTTTGCGCATTGATTCGAAACACCTGACGTCCGTTTTCCTCCATCACCTCATAGACACCTGCAGGGCAATAGCGTTGGGCTGGCTCTCCATATAACGGTAGGTTATGTTCAAGCGGCAACTGTGCGTCGCTTAGCTTTAAGTGACAAGGTTGCTCTTCAGAGTGATGGGTGTTGGATAAATACACCGATGAAAGCTTATCAAAGGTGATCACCCCATCAGGTTTGGGATAGTGAATCCGCTTGGCTTGATTCAGTCGCTGTAAGCACTCATGGTCGGGCTGCTCGTCTTTTAACGTGAACAGAGACTTGCCTCGCAGAAGGCCATACTCAACAAAACTGAACGCAGCCCCCATCAACATTCCAAAACGATGCATGGCAGGCGCTACATTACGCGCCTGATACAACTCGCGATACAACCATGATGACTTGAATGCTGCCTGATACTCAACAAGGTCGGCCCCATGTTTTCCCTCTGCCAATGCTGCCAGCACCACATCCGCCGCCAACATTCCGCTTTTCATGGCCGTATGATTGCCTTTTATCTTAGGGTAGTTCATAAACCCCGCATCACATCCGATCAACAGCCCACCAGGAAAGCTGAGTTTCGGCACGGCTTGCAGCCCCCCCTTATTGATTGCCCGCGCACCGTAGGCTATGCGCTGGGCACCTTCAAGCAACGGTTTAATCGTTGGGTGTAACTTCCACTGCTGCAATTCATCAAAGGGGCTAAGCCACGGGTTGCTATAGTTGAGATCGGTTATCAAGCCCAACGCAACCTGATTGTTTTCATAGTGATAAAGAAAAGCGCCGCCGCCCGCGCCATGACGGGAAAGTGGCCAGCCGAAGCAGTGCATAACCTTGCCCGGCTGATGCAGCGCAGGATCGATTTGCCAGACCTCTTTGATGCCTATGGCATAGTGCTGAGTGCCGGCATCCTCACACAGATTAAACCGCTGCATTAATTGTTTGCCCAGATGCCCGCGACAGCCTTCGGCAAATAACGTGTACTTGGCAAGCAGATCTATCCCAGCCTGAAAGCCAGCCTTGGGGTTGCCGTCACGATCCAGCCCCATGTCGCCGGTACGAACACCACGCACCGCACCGGTGTCATTGAACAATAGCTCTGCCGCTGTAAAGCCTGCGTATACTTCGACCCCCAACTGCTCTGCCTGCTGCGCCAACCAACGACAGAAAACGCTTAAACTGATTACGTAATTCCCTTCGTTATGAATAACCCTGGACGCCAAAACAGACGGCAAGCGCACACCCCGACGGTCTGATAACAAGTAGTGAACCTCATCTTGCGCAACAGGTATGTGCAGAGGTGCGCCCCGCTCCTGCCAGTCGGGAAACAGCTCATTCAATGCGGTAGGCTGCAGTAATGCACCCGATAACGAGTGAGCCCCAATCTCTGCGGCTTTCTCCACGACACACACCGAAAGTTCCACACCCTGTCTGATGGCACCCTGTTTCAATCTACAAGCCGCAGACAGACCCGCAGGCCCTGCACCAACAATAACAACATCGTATTCGAGGGATTCCCGCTCCATAACGCGCTCCTTATTTATCAATCGCTTCGGTAACAGAAACCAGCGTATCGAATTTCATACTGCGCGCCTTCACCCTTAGGGGTGAAATCGGAGGGGTGATATGTGAAGGATGTACAGGGAAGTATTAAGTCACGCAGGGGAGCACAGCACTACTGAGCACAATCAGTTGGCGTTAATTTTAAGCAGAGCCTGAGTACGGTTTTCCACTCCCATCTTTCCATAAAGATTACGGATATGTACTTTTAGTGTATTCAACGAGATATGTAATTGCTCAGCGATTGCTTTATTCGACAAGCCCTCCCCAATCAGCTGAAGAACAACCTGTTCGCGCCGGGTTAGGGGTTCAATGCTGGGATGATCCTCTTTGGGTACGTTTAATACCCTGCTTTTTAGTGGTCTATGCTCAGGCGCGCCCTGCTCTGAATATTCAGGCGTATTTAGCAATACATCCTGTGGAATTTGTTCCAGCCAATGTAACCGCTTCTGCTGATATCCAGCTTCAAGCAGCATCCAATCACTGTTCAGCAGTCTCAACAACTGTGGCCATAGGCTTTGCTGCAAGCACAGCTCCACCGCGTCATCATAGTTTCCATTAGCCTCCAACCACGCCAGGGCACGAACGCAAAATGCTGTGCGCTGCTGCGCATCCCATTGCGCGACTTGCTGCAGAAGAAAGCGACGAAATAAATCATGGTAGCGATACCAAGTACGATGATTGTCGAGCGCCACTAAAAACAGGTCGCTGGATTCCAACTCAACGATGACTTGCAGGCCATCATTACGTTGACACACCGCATTGCTTAAACCGGCGCAAAACCGTGGCGCCAATGCCGTAAGCAACAGAAACTGTTTTAACGCTTCCGGCTGACTGCTGAACACCTCCTCAAGCAGATAATCCGAAATATGGCGGTCCAGTGCTTGGCTCTTCAATAACTGATCCGCTCGAACAGCATCCTGTTTAAGCGATAAAGCCACTAGCTGCATACCTGCCACCCAGCCTTCGGTTTTCTGCGCCAACGCCATTGCCACAACATTGTTCTGACTCAATGCAGGGTCGTGATCAAAAAACGCCACGGCCTCTTCGTCGTTGAAGCGCAACTCTTCCACGGCCACGTGCAATAACTGGCCGCTGGCTCTGCGCCGGGCCAAACACAGGTCGGGAAGATCTCGGGAGGTTACAACCACACGAATAGATGACGGCAAATGGTCCAGAAAAGTACTGAACAACGACAAAAGTTGAGGGTTTTTAATGAGGTGAAAATCGTCTAACACTAATGAAATTGGGTCATCAGACTGGTTTCGCTCTCCCAATGCATCAAGATCATTCAACAGAGAGATCACAACACTGGCGTAATTGCGACGGGGTGATTCCAGCCAGATGCTGTGAGCTTCATGGCCGATCTGTGGCTCTATCTGCTGAAGGGATTGGATTGCGTATTGCCAGAACACATCCAGCACATCATGCTCGCTGCCCAGGCTCAACCATGCAAAACGATGAGACCGACTGTGTAACCACTGACTAACCAGTGTGGTTTTACCATAGCCTGCCGGTGCCGATACCAGAACCAGCGACCCACCACTGCTTTCATTCAGTCGATTCAATAGCCTGCCCCGCACCACGTTGCCGGTACGTAAAGGGGGCAGATAAAATCGTGTTTTTAATAGCATAATGGGGCAACAGTGTTATTGTCGCCCCATTGTGACAAACTTGATCCGCAACTAGCAAAGGCTTTCGTGATTAAACCTAAGCCTCTTGGGCATGACTTTGTGGCACCTCGGCCTCCTGAGCAGGCTCATCACGATTGACCTTACGCTCCGGCGGATTGAGTTCATCTTCACGGGGAAACTTCAACTTTGCCCAGCTTTGGGCATAGATCACCCACATCAGGCGCAAACGGGAAATTTTCATCTCCTCATTGTTGCCGCTGACTTTCTCGGCACGCAACTGTTTGATTTTCTGTTCAAGCTCGATACGTACTACGTTCAACTTTTGGCGAATGTCTTCACCACCCATACCGGCAAACGTCATAAACGGAATACGGAAATCCTCAGGGAATTCCGACATAGGGGATTTGTTCCACTCCAATATGGCCTGCCAGGGATATTGCGTGTAACGGCCCTGATGACCACAAATTTCATCCAAACAACGCACCACATAGCGAAGCTTTCCTTTCTCCGACTCTGCACTGCGCTCTTTGATTAAGCGAGCTTCACAACCACAAGTACAGAAATTTATTTCTGGCTTGAGCTCATAGATTGGGTTTTCATTCGTGTCGTTCATATTTATTGCGAGTCTTATCAATACAACGATTAATGCTCCGATGTCATAATAACCATTCAAAGCATGCGAGATTTTCTTACGATCCCCAAAAAAGGGATAAAAGTATACAAAAATAGCACCACTGGCCACTCTACTGCCATTTGGCTCTTTTTTGAAGAGAAAGGTACAATCTACCCTGCTTTTCACCTAATTATATTTTGGAACTACAAACAATGTCCTATTGGCTATTTAAATCTGAACCAGACACTTTCGGTATCGATGATCTCAAAGCCCGCGGCAAGAAAGGTGAGCCCTGGGATGGTGTACGTAATTATCAAGCCCGTAACATGTTGAGAGATGACGTAAAAAAAGGCGATCTGATTTTTTTCTATCATTCCAATACTAAAGTGCCGGGCATTGTAGGCGTTGCCGAAGTGATAAAGGATGCCTTTCCTGATCCTACCCAGTTCGACCCCGAAGCCAAATACTATGATCCAAAATCATCACAAGACAATCCGCGCTGGTTTTGCCCGCAAGTGCGCTTCAAATCAAAATTCAAAAGCACCATCAGCCTGGATGAGCTGAAACAGATTCCAGCGCTTCAAGATATGGCGTTGGTACGCAAAGGCAACCGGCTTTCGGTTATGCCAGTGTCAGAAGATCAGTGGCACTTTATAATGGGAATGGTGCAGGAGTAAAGTGTAGAGCGGTAGGACAATCAAGCATTGGCGATTTGCTCGAAATAGACTTTGTCTGTTGTCAGATCTTGCACCGAGGCAACGCGATCAACGAATGTTTTACCAATAAGATGATCGTATTCGTGTAGAAAAATTCGCGCCGGAAAACCAGTGAGTACTTGCTCTTGAGTTACACCGGCACGATCCACAAAGCGTACGCAAACCGATTCCGGCCGAGTCACCTTGCCGCGAATCCCAGGCACACTCAAACACCCTTCCCAGAGCGTTACCTCATTATCGGAGAACGAAACCGGCTCAGGGTTTATCATAAGTAACGGCGCCATGTGTGGTGCGTTCGGATAACGGTTGTTGGGGCGCGACGCGATGATCATCAGTTGCAATGGCACACCGATCTGCGGCGCAGCAATACCTACCCCTCCCCGATGCTCCATCCAATGCTGCATAACCGCTGCTTGCTCCAACGCAGAGCTTAACTGCGTCAGCTCAACCGGCTTGGCGATGGCTCGTAAACGCGGATCGCCCAACTCAACTATCTGAAAGTCTTCCGGATTCAATATCACGAGAACACTTTGCTCTTGGGCAATTTGTTTATTAAGTTAAGCGGATTAAGCGTCGGCAAATAAACACGCCGAGCGCTGCGCTGCAACAGGTCGAGCGAATGCACTAGATCCTTGGCAGTCTTGGGGGGAGCCATTTGCAACAGACCTAACGTGTACACCGCTTCTTTGGCCGCCCCCAACACAGAAGACGACACTGCAAAATCCCTGAACAACATGAATGTGTCCATGTCGCCAAAGGTTACGACCTGCGGTTTATGTGAAGGCTGAAATTGCCGCAAGGCTTTATTCGCCAGCAAGCGCTCAACGTTTTGCGCAGCCGCTTTACCCATATCGATAGCATGGAAAGCCTGCTTGGCCAGTGGCCGCCCCTCCGGACTGGCCGCATCACCGATGATAAATACGTTCTCGCGGGCTTCGCTCTGAAAATACTGGTTTACACTGGCCCACTCATTGGCATCCTGCGTTAGATAACTGCGCTGCAAAAAGCTGTTAGGTGCCGCGCCGGTTGACCATATGGTGATGTCACTTTCAATCGCTCCACCATCCATGAAGCAGATACCTTCATGATCCACCGACTCGACCTTTTTCCCCAAATGGTAGTTCACCCGAAAGCCTTCCGTATGGCTGCGAATTTTACCATCCAGATGACCCGGAGCATTAGGCATCAGGTGGTCGGATGATTCGACAACGTTGAATTCAAACTGGGGGCGGTTGCGATAGGCGCGCATCACTTCGCCGAAGGCTTCCACGCCCTCTATACCACCGCCGACGACGGTGACACGAGTTGTACGATGCGACAGGGAAGCACGGTGCAGTTTACGGGCAATAACCTGACACTGATCCACGCTTTTCATCGGCAGAGCAAACTGATCCGCCCCTTCCACACCGAAAGTGTTGTTGACGCTGCCAGTGGCAACAATGCAGACATCGAAAGGCACCTTCATGCCATTATCGAGCAGCACGGTCGACGAGGTCATCTCCATGGCCCGGTTCATCAGGAAACGATGCCCCAAACGACGCACCAATATATTGCGCGATAGACGCAGTTCGTCCCCTTTCTTTTCACCGGAGATAATTTCATGAATGTTGGGTAGCCACTCAATATGAGGGCTGGGATCTATGACTGATACGTCATAACGGGACGATTTGAGCTGCTGGGCGGCATTCAACCCGGCGAATCCACCACCTACGATCACAATTTTTGGTTTGATGTGCTTTCCAAACATGTTTTTGCTCCGCTGACACCTGCACATTGTCGCGCACAGGTGCCCATCCATTGTTTGCGGTGCGCATTCTATAGCAAGAATGCTTCCTTATAATAGTAAGCACGTCACTGCTCGACTAACGGTTGAATGCAATCCGCTTGCCACGGATATGGGGGTTCACCTCTCCGTTTTCAAACGCTAGCTCTCCGTTTACCAGCGTGGCAAAAATCGAAGACTTGAAGAGATATCCGGCAAACGGTGACCAACCGCACTTGGAGTAGAGCTTCTGCTCATCTACGACGGTGGGTGTATTCAGGTCAACCAGCACCAGATCCGCCCAGTACCCTTCTCGAATGTAGCCCCGTTCGGCGATCTGAAACAGCTCGGCCACGTTGTGGCTGACCTTCTGCACCACCTGCTCCAGACTGAACCGGCCTGCATGATAATGCTCCAACATGGCAATCAAGGCATGCTGAACCAGAGGCAAGCCGGAGGGCGCTTTGAAGTAGGTGTTTTGTTTTTCTTCCCAGGTATGGGGGGCGTGATCGGTAGCCACCACATCGATCAGATCGTTCTTTACCGCATTCAGCAGCGCTTCACGATCTGATGCTTTTTTCACCGCCGGGTTACATTTAATCAGCGAGCCTTTGGTTTCGTAATCTTCTTCGCTGAAAAACAGGTGGTGAACACAGGCTTCTGCCGTGATCTGCTTGGCAGACAGTGGCCCTGCTTGCAGAAGGGACAATTCCTTTTCGGTAGTGAGATGCAGAATATGCAAGCGAGTACCAAAGCGCTTGGCCAGAGACACCGCCAGACTGGATGACTTGTAACACGCCGCTTCCGAACGAATCAGGGGATGGCAGGACATGGGCACATCCTCTCCATATTGTTCGCGATATTTGGCCTCATTTTCGGTGATCATGGGGGTATCTTCGCAATGGGTCACTACGATGACTGGAGCATTGGCAAAAATACCTTCCAATATTTCCGGCTTATCCACCAACATGTTACCGGTGGATGCCCCCATAAAAACCTTGATGCCACAAGCCGCCTGCGGATCGAGGTTTTTGATTTCTTCCAGGTTATCGTTGCTGGCACCCAGGTAGAAAGAAAAGTTAGCCAGGGATTTCTGGGTTGCGCGATCGTATTTATCTTCCAGCGCAGCCCGGTTGATGGTGAGCGGGTTCACATTAGGCATCTCGAAATAGCTGGTGATGCCCCCCGCCACGGCAGCGGCGGATTCGGTGGCGATCTCACCCTTGTGGGTCAAACCTGGCTCCCGAAAATGCACTTGATCATCAATCATCCCCGGCAGCAGATATTTGCCCGTAGCGTCGATCACTCGATCCGCAGCTTCAGCGGATAAGTCTGCGCCGATTTTAGCGATGCGCCCATCCTGTATCAGCACATCCAGCTGCTGAACCTGACCTTCATTGACGACGTGGGCATGGGTAATTAACAGACTGGTCATATGGCATTCCTATACTGTATGGCTTTCATTGCATGACGTTGGCAGCGTATTATAACGGATTCGCAACGCATCCGGTCTACACCACAGGAAAAAGGGGCTCAACTTCATGTCCGCACTGTTCGTCAAGCACCTCACCGTTCTCGATTTCTCCTATGTGCATTTAACCCGAGGCATTTTGGGGGAAAGCTGGATCGTTGATGTGGAACTCTACGGCGAACTGGATCACCAGGGTATGGTGTTCGATTTCGGCCACGTTAAAAAGAAGGTGCGAGATGCTGTGGAATCCCTGTTTGATCATAAACTGGTGCTGCCCAAAGGCTTACCAACACTGCAAACCCGCAGCGTTGATGACGGACTGGAAATCACCTGGCGGGATGCACAGAATCGTCACTATCGTCATTTATCCCCGCTGGAGGCCGTGGAGTGGGTGGACACCGACGAAATCACCGCTGATGCACTAATACCTCTACTGGAAGACGCCGCCATGGCAGCCGTGCCCGACAACGTAAGCCGGGTGGTGATCGAGCTGCGCAGCGAGGAGATCTCCGGCGCGTTCTATCATTACAGTCACGGCCTGAAGAAGCACGACGGCAACTGCCAGCGCATTGCCCATGGCCACCGCTCCCGCGTCAAGATCCTGCGCAACGGCAAGCGCGATCCGCTGCTGGAAAAAGCCTGGGCCTTGAAATGGAAAGACATTTACATCGGTACGGAGGAGGATCTCATGTCCCGCCTCACCGAAGATGGCGTGGATTATTGCCAGTTCGGTTACGATGCGCCCCAGGGCCGCTTTGAATTGACCTTGCCGGAGTCCCAGGTATACCTGATTCCCACCGATTCCACGGTGGAATATCTGGCGGATCACATGGCCGCCTGCCTGAAAAAAGACGACCCCGAGCACCAATTCGAGGTGAAAGCCTACGAAGGGGTGATGAAAGGCGCCATCGCGTTCAAATAACGCCATTTCTTCTATACAATGTGCGGTCCACACTACGTGATTCACGCACCGGTTCGATTTACAGGAAAACACGATCACCATGTCGATTGATATTACCTTGCCTGACGGCAGCGTCCGCAGCTATCCCCATGCGCTTACTGGCCTGGATGTGGCCAATGACATCGGCCCCGGCCTGGCCAAAGCCAGCGTTGCCATGTACCTCAACGACAAACTGGTGGATCTGTCTACCAACCTGACAGAGCCCTGCAATATCGCCTTTCTGACCCGCGACAAAGAGGCTGCTTTAGAGCTGTTGCGCCACGATGCCGCCCACGTCATGGCCCAGGCGGTGAAAGAACTGTTCCCGGAAACCCAGGTGACCATCGGCCCCGCCATCGAGAACGGCTACTACTACGACTTCTTCCGCGAGGAATCCTTCACTCAGGAAGACCTGCACAAGATCGAAACCCGCATGGCCCAGATCGTGGATCAGGATCTGCCCATTGTGCGCGAAGTCTGGGATCGCAACCAGGCCATCGCCTACTTCAAGAAAGAGGGCGAGGAGTTCAAAGCGGAGCTGATTCAGGATCTACCGGAAGACGAAGAGATCTCGGTGTATCGTCAGGGGGATTTCCTCGACCTGTGCCTGGGGCCTCACCTGCCTTCCACCGGCAAACTGGGCAAAGCCTTCAAGATCATGAAAGTGGCCGGTGCCTACTGGCGCGGTGATTCCACTCGCCCACAATTGCAACGGGTCTATGGCACTTGCTGGCGCGACCCGAAAGAACTGAAAAAATACCTGCACATGCTGGAGGAAGCGGAAAAGCGCGACCACCGCAAACTGGGTAAAGAGATGGGCCTGTTCCACCAGCAGGAAGAAGCCGTGGGCAGCATGTTCTGGCACCCCAAAGGCTGGCGCACCCGTAAAGCTCTGGAAAACTACATACGCAGTAAAATGGAGCGTAACGGCTATCAGGAGATCGCCACCCCCCAGATCATGGATCGCAAACTGTGGGAACAGTCCGGCCACTGGGATAAGTACGCCGAAGACATGTTCACCATCTGCACCCACGATCACCGGGACATGGCCATCAAGCCCATGAACTGCCCCGGCCACGTGCAGATTTTCAAACAGGGCCTGAAAAGCTACCGTGACCTGCCCATTCGTTTGGGCGAGTTCACCACCCTGTTCCGCAACGAAGCCCACGGCGCGTTGCACGGTTTGATGCGGGCCCGCTCCTTCAGCCAGGATGACGCCCACATCTTCTGCACCGAAGACCAGATAAACGAAGAAACCGCCGCCTTTATCACCATGCTCAATCAGGTGTACAAGGATTTCGGTTACGAAGACATTCGCATCAAGTTCTCCACCCGCCCGGACAACAAAGCCGGTACCGAGGAGACCTGGGATCGAGCCGAGGCCGCCCTGCAAAACGCCGTGGACAGCCTGGGCCTGACCTGCGAACTGAACCCCGGCGAAGGTGCCTTTTACGGCCCGAAACTGGAATTCGTATTGAAGGACGCCATTGGCCGTGACTGGCAGTGCGGCACCCTGCAGGTGGATTTTGTCTTACCGGAGCGCCTGGATGCCGAATACGTGGGCGAGGATGGTAATCGCCATCGCCCGGTGATGCTGCACCGCGCCATTCTGGGTTCGCTGGAGCGCTTTATGGGCATCCTGATCGAATCCACTGCGGGCCATCTGCCTATGTGGCTGTCACCCCTGCCGGTGGTCATCGCCACCATCACCGACGATGCCCGCGACTGGGCGCTCGAAGTGGCCGACAAGTTGAAAGCCGCAGGCGTGTACTGCGAACTGGATCTGCGCAACGAAAAGATCGGCTACAAAGTGCGTGAGCACAGTAAAGCCAAAGTGCCTCAGATCTGGGTGGTGGGTAAAAACGAAGCGGAAGCCCAACAGGTGGCTGTGCGCACATTAGGCAGCAACGGCAACGAGGTAATGGGCATCAACGAGGCGCTGGAAGCCATCGTAACGGCCACCCGCGCGCCCTTGTAGCACCGTGCAACCCCGATAGCCAACGGCAATCTCTAAGCTGAGCCTGTTTCCTCCGATTCAGGCTCAGTGTTTTTAACAGCAGGCATTAGAACAACATCATGACCATACAACTGTACAACACGCTGAAGCAGCAGAAAGAAACCTTCACCCCCATCAACCCTGATGAGGTGACCATGTACGTGTGTGGCCCCACTGTGTACAACTTTGTGCACATCGGCAATGCCCGACCAGTGGTGATCTTTGACACCCTGTTCCGCCTGCTGCAACGCCACTACCCCAGCGTAAAATACGCCCGCAACATCACCGACGTGGACGACAAAATCAACGCCGCCGCTAAAACCAACGGCGAAACCATCCGCGAACTGAGCGAGCGTTACACCCAGGCCTACCATGAAGATATGGGGCAGCTCAACAACCTGCCGCCCACCCTGGAACCCCGCGCCACCGACAACATCGACGCCATGATCGAACAGATTCAGGCCTTGATCGACCACGGCCACGCCTACGAGTCCGAAGGCCATGTGCTGTTTCAGGTGAGCACAGACAAGCACTACGGCCAGCTCTCTCATCGCAAACTGGATGAAATGATCGCCGGTGCCAGCGAACGGGTGGACGACGCCTCCTATAAAAAGGAAGCGGCGGACTTTGTCCTGTGGAAACCCTCCACCGACGACCTGCCCGGTTGGGACAGCCCCTGGGGCCGCGGCCGCCCCGGCTGGCACATTGAATGCTCTGCCATGATCAACAAGCATCTGGCCAAAACCATCGACATCCACGGCGGCGGCATGGACTTAATCTTTCCCCATCATGAAAACGAAATCGCCCAAGGCACCTGCTGCCACGCCGATGGCGAACAACAGTTCGTGCGCTACTGGATGCACAACGGTTACCTCAACATTGATGGTCAGAAGATGTCGAAATCCCTGGGCAACTTCTTTACCGTGCGGGAACTGCTGGATCTGTGGCCCGGCGAAGTGATTCGCTACGCCCTGTTCACCGCTCACTATCGCAAGCCGCTGGACTGGACCAAAGATCTGCTTTCCAGCGCCAAATCCAGCCTGGATCGGCTCTACGGTGCCCTACGCGATGCCCCGCTGGCGGTGGACACCAGCCTGAGCCACCCCCAACTGGAGGAATTGGAACGCCTCCTGATGGATGACCTTGCCACCCCCCAGGTGTTGGCGGTACTGCACGCCCTGGCCGGTGACATCAACAAGGCCAGCGGCCAAGAGAAGCTGCTGCTGCAACAGGTTCTGCGCAAAGCTGGCAGCTTCATCGGCCTGTTGGATAGGGATGCGGAGGCCTGGTTCAAATGGCAACCGGCCAGCCAGCAGGGAGGCCTCAGCGACGACGCCATTGAAACCCTGATCCAGGAGCGGGTGAACGCCAAGGCAAATAAGAACTTCGCCAGGGCAGATGAAATCCGCACCGAGCTTAAAGATCAGGGCATTACTCTGGAAGACTCAAAAGATGGCACGCGCTGGACCCGGGACTGACCGGCCCAGCCTAGTAGACCTCAGCAAATCCGCTATACTCATTAAAAATCGATCAGCTCAGGGACAGAGAGCAGTACTTTGCCAGCCACCCAGTCAACATCAAAGCCTATCCCCGGAGCAGTACTCATACTGATCCGGCTTAGCGCTGCCCTGCTGTTGTTCTGGGGCTTGGCAGCCCACGCCGACACCATCACGGTCTATCACTACAACCCGGAATCCCAAAGCGACCGCTCCTTGGTGCTGAAAAACACCTTCGACCGCTACTTCCAGGCACATCACAACGTCCAACTGCAACCGGTAGACGATCGCGACACCTTTCAGCAACAGATCAAGCAGGACACTCCAAGCTTATATATCATGTCTGACTGGCATTACCGTCAATTAGCCAGCAACTCACCCCGCCTTGTACCCTATCTGCGGGGGCTAAAAAACGGTCAGGATACCTTTTTCAAATTACTGGTGGGCAAAGGCCCGCTGACATCACAACGGGCCACCATCTCTGTTTCAGGCACCGACGACTACGTCACAACCTTATTGCAGGAAATGCGTTTTACCGGTGCGGGGCTTACCCGCCCGCCCAGGTTATTGACTGTGCCGAAGGACATCGACGCACTGCTGGCCGTAGGCTTTGGTCTGGCAGACGCGGCACTGACCACCGAAAGCAGTTTTGAAAAGCTCTCCCTTCTCTATCGGAACGAATATCAGCAACTGAAAATTCTCGGTCGCAGCACGCCACAAAAGCGGCTAGTGGTGGTATTAATTGATCACCACCAAACTGCAGTTCAACCGGCGCTGGATGCATTGGAACACATGAATCAAACCAAGGAAGGCAGGCTGGGTCTCAACCTGCTAGGGCTGGACGAATGGACTCGACTGACAACCACGCAGCTGAAAGGGGGGCAACCATGATCTCAGTAGTTCGGATATTACTGACTCTAACTGTGCTGCAATTGCTGCAAGGGTGTAACACAGCGCCCCAACCGCGACAGGATCAAGCCCTGCATCCACTGATACTGGTGGTAAACAGCAACAGATCTGTGCCTCGATATCATATTGCAGAAACCGCATTCAGCGAAGAACTGGCCAGTGAGCAAATAATGTCAGTCAATCTAGAGGGCGACGAGCAACCAACAGAAACCCTGCAGGATATTCTGAATCACCAAAAATTCGCTGCTATCTATTGCATTGGCGCTAAAGCGCTAGGCTCTATCGATTATCTGGCACCTGCGGTTCCTGTGATCTACAGCTCCGTACTGAGCTGGCGTCAGTTCCAGCACAAACCTGATTATTACGGCGTGACCAGTGAGGTGGCTCCCTCTGCTCAACTGGCCTGGTTCAAACATTTCTTTCCGGAAACAAAAAACATTGGCGTTCTTTACAGCACAGATAATAGCGCTCTGATTGAGGAAGCCAGTCAACATGCAAACGCCCTATCAATTACCTTGGTCGCTGAGAAAGTTCTCCACCAAACGCCATCCAAAGATCAAATCACCAACCTGCTAAACAGGGTTGATGCACTATGGATACTGCCTGATCCCGTTGTGCTGAACACCGAACGGGATACAGTACATCTGTTCGAAATCGCACACCAACAACGCAAGGCCGTATTCAGCTATAACAGTTTCTTTATGACCCTGGGTGCCACCCTAAGCATCAATGCAGACCTGGCGACCACAGGGCGCCAAGCCGCATTAATCGTGCAATCAGTTAAAGAACGGGGAACAGCAAGGAAAGCGATACAATTTCCAGCAGGTAGCAGCATATCGCTCAACCTCAAGAAAGTTAGCGACAACGGCCTTAGTTTAAACGCAGAAGCATTAAATTCAGTAAGTGAACTGCTTGAGCAATAAGCGCCCATTAAATCAGGAAATCAGCATTGTCGACTTTATGATAAGTTGCCAGATCACTGATCCAGCAACATACGCTAACTTCCTATCAGCCGAAAGTGTACAACCGACAACTCCTAATCACTAATCAAGCGTCAAATTGAACGCCAACATCAAGCTCCGCCCTGCCGAAGGAAAATCAGACATGCCATTGTCGGTCACATCACGGGATGGATTGACAAGATCTTCATCAAATAGATTATAAATAGAACCGGTTACCACCATATGTTGGCTGTCGCTAAACCAAGAAAGCGCCATATCTACCGCCGTCTGCTCAGGCACGGAACTTCGAATATCGCCTGACTCCCGCCCCAAGGAACTTTCATACAAGATCCCAGCGAAGGCTTTCCAGTTTCGAGAAAAACGATGATTCATCATGGCGTTCGCTCGATGCAAAGGCACCTCTGCAACGCGGGCATTTTCCGCTTTGTTTTCTGGATCCTGATAGGTGTAGTTCAGGTTTAAGCTGGAGCCATTCACAAAGCGCACGGCGTATTCCATTTCAACGCCCAGCACTTTTAATTCGCCGGAATTCTCGGAGTAATTAACTGCGCCTGCCCCAGCCGTAGGAATGATAGCGTCATCAATACTGTTGTAAAAACCTGTAATTCGCAGATGACTACGACGCCCAATGACTGAGTTCAGAGTTAACTCCAGGGTATCAATTTCTTCCGGGGTTAAGTCCGGGTTGCCCACTACAGAGTTGTTATTGGTGTTATACAGTTCTCCGAAGGTCGGTGCCCGAAACGCCGAGCCATAAGACGCTACAAGCTGATGCCGATCCATCGCCTGCCACATCACGCTGGCACGTGGATTAAACGTCCCCCCAAAATCGCTGTAGCGATCATAACGAGCACCGGCGATCACCCGTAAATTATCAGCAGGATCCCAGATATCTTGTACAAATGCCGCCACGATATCTCGACTGTGCTCACCGTTCCAATTCATGGTGTCCGACACATCTATCAGCGGACCCGACCCGCCGTTGCTCCACAACTCTACGTCGTACTGGTCCTGGTGTTCAAGCGCCACCCCCAGCAACAATTTATTAGCGTCTGAGAGCGTCTTGCTCCACTGCACCTCAGCACCGATCCGATCATGTTTTATTGGGCTGCGAAGAAAGAGACCGGGCGTATATTCCCAAGTATTATCAAATTCGAAGTGATCAAAATAGAGCTTGCTTATCAATGACGACTGGGGCGAAAGCTCGTAATCATGAGCCGCCTCAAGAAAGTATTCCTGATATAGCTGCTCAGAGCCGTCATTCAATACGCTGAATGCCCCCAAATAGTCTCCTGCTTTTCGTTTAAGGTAGCGCCCCTGAAGACTAAAATCCTGAAACCGCCCTTGGAAGCCAATTTCATAGCGTTGCTGCCAGTAGTCTGTGGTACCGCTACTGCCGAGCGAGTCGAGAGCCATGTCGGATTTCCAACCATCCGTATTGTAGGCATTCAGGTTCAGCGCGTAATCCCAGTTCTGCGACGTTGCGCCTTGCGCCAAGTTCAGCTCAGTGGTATCAAAACTACCAGTAGCCAAATGCACCTGTGAGCCAGCAAGGTCCTCTCCAGATTGGGTAACGATGTTAATTACGGCAACAAACGCATTGGCACCATAGAGTGCAGATCCGGGGCCCCGCACCACTTCAATGACCTGAATGTCTCTCACAGGCATATCGTGCCGACTCAATAACGCCCCACCATTCACCAAATTATTATTTATCGGGTGGCCATTGATCAGAAACAGCACTTTCTCAGAAAAGTCTGTTTTCACCCCTCTTACTTCCAGCGAGGTAACCCCAACATTGATCTGATTGACACCCAACCCAGGCACATGTTTAAGGGCGTCCATCAACGAGCGCGCGCCCATCTGCTGCAGTTGCTCACGGGTGATCACTGTAACGGTCGATCCACTTTTATCCACCCGCTCACGGGTCTTCGTGGCTGCCGTGACGTACTGCTCTGCTTGCAACCACTGAATCTCTTCCTGCAAGGCGGGCAGCTGAGCAGCATGGCCTAGCGGCGCCCCCATCACCAGGGCACCACCTATCATTCTTTTAATTGTGCTCATGTTTTGTCCTGTGCACTATTTGAACAGTGTTTTGGCATCCTCAATGAACCGATATCCACCCAGATTCGGCTGGCCAAACTTTTCCAACAACAACTCGAGATACTTGAAGAACATCAATGGTGTACGAATAGCATCCACTGCCTGCACCCACATCAATGATATCTGCACCGTCTCCCCACTGGCAAACTGACTGCATATCTCAGAGTTAGTCATGGGAGAACCATCTACCCCCATAGAGCAGATCATGTCCGGCCCCATCATAAAGGTGGCTGGCTGTCCGTCAATGTCCACCGTCGCCAACAAGCTCTCGTTAACAAAGTAGAGCGTGACACTCATGCCCGTGTCATCGTTCACCGTAATGGTCCCTACATCAAAACCATCTTCCACCTTGTTCGTCGCTGCCGATACTGTGCCCTTGGACATGATAATAAGATTATCTGAATAATACCCTTCGATGATCGCCTGCACCGCTGACAGAGGGTCAGCAGCAGTCATGGCTGTTCCAATCTCCTTGGCCAGACTCAAACTGCCCGGTACGAAAGCGTCCGGACTGTTGATCTGGGCCCCTGTCACTGGCCAAGTTCCTACCGTCCCAGCGTCCTGTAACTGGGTACTGACCACCTGCCGGACTTGTGCCTCCAGCTGTGTTGCATTGGCAGGATGCAAAGGAAACTGCTCATCCTCCTCACTGACAACCAAGGTTTCATTCACCGGAAACCCCTGTAGAGCATAGGTGCACATACTCATTTGGGGCACCGAACGGCCCGCACCATCACCATCCAGCATGGGAATACTGTATTGTGCACACGCCAACAACGGAATCATTGAGTTCATCGCACCAACTTCTATAGGCAGCACGTACTGAAACTGATCTCCAGTCATTGTCTGCAACCCCGTCAAAGCGTAACCCGGTGAGTTTTTGAAATCCAGATTCGGAGCATCTGGTGCACCTACTCCGCACACCACCAAAAGCTGATCCGAATCCTGCACCTCGCTACTCTCAACGACTTCAACCTCTGTGGCAAACGACATTATGTTATCAATGACCGCATTAGCTGAGGCCACACCGCCACCCCCACCACTGGCAAGAAAACTGGCCCCATTAACAATCACCTGCATGTCTGACTTATTAATTTTATACATACAAACCTCATTACCATTAGTGTCGTTGTTTAGATAGGTTCTAAAAGAGGTTGCTCACATCGCTTTCGTGAAGGATCAGGTTGCGCAGCACGCACGTTGATACGCCTTGATCTGTTAGATATCGGCATAATTGGATCGCTTCCCTGGATTAAAACTGACACGAGAGAGTCCCTTCCCCTCTAAGTGTAGCCAAACACAGCCATCCGTCACGGCCCCCAGGCACTTTCGGCATCGAACACCTACTCCTACAGGCAACAGCACGTTACACTAAAGCCACCGAGTTTGATTCTTCATAACAGGTACCCACACCTTCTGGTACGCAACATAGGCGTGTCAGGATTCTACGGCTATGCTTAGAGTGAGACCGTGACTCTTGAAACTGACTGATATGCGAAGGGATTTGCAATGAGGCTGTGCTTCCCCCTACGACTGCGGAAAGCAGCAACACGTACTGGACTGGTGATCAGATGCGACTACGGCCTGACTAACCCCGTTGAGCCGTGCGTATGACGCATCCGTTTAAAAGAAGCATCCGTAAAAAGCTGGTAACCGTCATGCTGTTGCTGGTGTTGTCCGTGCTGGCTTTGCTCACCTATTGGCAGATCAGTACACAGAAAGATCTGCTGCAGAGTGAACTGCAGAAACAGACTGATCTGATGCTGGAAAACCTCAACAACCGGGCCCTGTTCCAGGCGGACCAGCTAACTCGGCAGACTGAAGAGGAAATAGCGTCCTTTAACCTGTTTGACCTGAGCAGTTCTTTGCTGGAAGTAACCCGCCTCAACCGGGAATTGGACTTTATTATTCTCACAGACGACACGGGGAGGATTGTCATCCATACCGCCGATGCGTCGTTGCAGCAGACCGTATACTCAGACACCCTCTACCAAAATGAGCTTGTGATCTCGATTACGGATGAGCCCCCCATGTTATCTCAGTGGTCCGGGGCGGCGCTGTCCAGGGCTGTGCAGAACGCCAACTCCATTATCTACAGATTACCGGTGGAAGTGGGTAATCGCCAGTGGGGGGAACTGATTATCTCTTACTCCCTGACCAATCTGAAAGCTCAGATCAAAGAATCAGAAGCCGAAAACACGGCGATCATTAACGGTCATACCCTACGCTCTCTGCTGACCGCCACCACCATCCTGCTGATTACCTTTGTCATTATTTCCCGCCTGTCTGAGCGCTTGTCTGCACCCATAGTGAGGCTCACCAGCCTGGCAGAGCGTCTATCCAAGGGGGACTTCTCCGTTGCCAACCAGGTGCAGGTTCAAACCAACGATGAGGTGGGGGTGCTGTCTGCACAGTTTTCAGAGATGGCCGTCAACCTGGAAAAGGCCTACCACGAGCTGGAAGAATACAACCTACTGCTGGAACGCAAGGTCAATGAGCGCACCCAGCAGCTGAATCTGCGCAACGAGGAATTGATCCAGGCGATCAATGAACTGGAAGACAGCCAGCAGCAATTAGTGCATTCAGAAAAGATGGCGGCTTTGGGCCAACTGGTGGCCAGCATAGCCCACGAGGTCAATACGCCACTGGGTGCCATTCAGGCCTCGGCGGGCAACGCCACCAAGTTCTATACGGCGTACGCCAATGATCTGAACAATCTATTTGAGCTGAACAGCCCCCAGGATCAACAGCTCTTTCTATGGGCGCTTCGCAATGCGCGCCCGATGGAATCCCTGACCACCAGGGAAGAACGGGCCGCCAAACGGGCTGCTATTCAGATACTGGACGAAAACGGCATCAAACGGGCCGAGGACATAGCCGAAATGCTGATCGATATGGGTCTGGCGGGGCAAACTGAGGAGTTGTTGCCGCAATTATCCGCCCCTCATCATTTTGAGGTGATCCAGAGCGCCTATCATTTAACCGGTATTATGCGCAGCAATCAGACCATATACAGTGCCACCGCCAGAGCATCCAAAATCGTATTCGCCCTGAAGAGCTTTGCCCGCCAGGACCAGTTTGGCGAGAAGGTTGAGAGCGACCTGAACGAAGGCATCAACACGGTGCTGGTGCTGTATAGCGGGCTGCTCAAACAGGGCTGCGAAGTGGTCAAGGAGTTTGAGCGCCTGCCTTTACTCAGTTGCCACGCCGATGAACTGAATCAGGTCTGGACGAACCTGATCCACAATGCTCTGCAGGCCATGAATTACAAGGGGGTGCTGACCATTAAGACGCGCCTGGATGAGTCCGCCTCCCGCCCCCAGATCATGGTACAGGTTACAGATACCGGCCAGGGTATTCCCCCCGAGTTAAAGAACCGTATTTGGGAATCCTTTTTTACCACCAAGGAATCAGGAGAAGGCAGCGGCCTCGGTTTGGGCATCTGCAAGCGAATTATCGAGAAGCATAATGGCAGAATATTCTTTGAAAGCAGGCAAGGCGAAACCACCTTCACTGTTGTATTGCCATTACAAGCCTAAGTCATTTTTGAATAAATGAAGTTAGGCGTTTACCAAAACAGCTTAAAATGTTTGCTATAGTTAGCAAACGCTTTATTTACCTAAACCTGCAGGAACTTTGGCGTTGAATAAGCCCTACATAATATGTGTTGACGATGATCGCACCATATTGATGAGCCTGAGAGCCCAACTGCGTCACTGGTATCAGGACAAATATGCCATCGAAATCGCCGAAAGCGCCGAAGAGGGCCTGGAGCTGATTCAAGAATTGGTAAAGGATGGTGAAACCATCCGCGCCGTAATCTCTGATTGGCTGATGCCGGGCATGAAAGGCGATGAATTTCTAATCAAAGTTCACCAAGAGTTTCCAGAATTGACCAAAATCATGCTGACAGGCCATGCCGACCCCGAAGCCATTGAACGGACTCAGCAGCAAGCTCATCTGGATTGCTGCATTAATAAACCATGGACACAGGAAGACTTTTTTAAAGCGCTACCGCCCAGCGAGGCCGCCGCATGAAGAAGCCCGTAATAATCTGTGTAGACGATGAAAAAATAGTACTGACGAGCCTGAAGAGTCAGCTATCCCACCAATTTTCCTCAAAGTATCAAGTCGAATTAGCCGAAAGCGCTGAAGAAACCCTTGAACTGATTGATGAACTCATCGAAAGCGGCACCGACATTCCTCTTATTATTGCCGACTACGTTATGCCCGGCATGTACGGCGATGAACTGCTGGTAAGAATCAAAGAGAAGCTACCGGAAACCCTGAGCATCATGCTCACAGGCCAAGCCACTGCCGAAGCGGTGGGTGAGGCGGTCAACCGGGCCGGGCTGTTTCGCTATATCGCCAAACCCTGGCATGAGAGCGATTTTCTCCTCACGGTAAGCACCGCCCTGGACAGCTATACCCAAAAGCGGGAAATACAACGCCGGGATCGCTTTCGCCATGTATTGGCCAAAGTAATATCGTTGGCCCTGAAGCCGGAAACCCTCGATCAACAGCTAGAAACGGCTCTCACCTCATTGCTGTCGATGCCTGAGTTGGCCAGTGGTTGTGCTGCCATTTATCTGCTGGATCAAAACCAAGAGCAACTCGAGCTGCGCACTCAATGGGGACAGGAGTCTGACTTTGCCGCCAGCCAGCCGTTTTCGACCGAGTGCGAACAGCGAGTGGTGCCCAACGGGAGCAAAAGGCCCTGCCGCTTTTATCTGCCCCTGCTCTACCAAGGCACGCCCATGGGTGCGCTGGAAGTAAAAGCACAGTCCAGTGCCAACTGTTGCCAGGAACTGCCCGAGCTATTGGCCTCCTACGCAGAAGCCTTGGCCGGTATCATTCAGCTCAAGCAGTATCATCATGCCCTCGAAAAGCACAACGCTGAACTGGAACACACTGTTCAAAAGCGCACCAAGGATCTGCAGGATGCCTTCGAACAGCAATCCAAGCTCAACAACATCCTGTTGGAGGCCAATCGCAAACTCGATTTTTATGCTTCCATGGACGGCCTCACCTCACTCTACAATCGCCGCTTCTTTCTAAAGCTGGCCAATTCCGAGCTGGAACGAGCACGCCGCTACGCTCATCCCACCACCTTCCTGATGTTGGATCTGGATTATTTCAAAGAGGTTAACGATGAGTTCGGCCATCTGGCTGGCGATCATGTGTTGGAACAGGTCGCCCGCATGCTGGTGGCAGAATCAAGAGAGGCTGATTTGATTGGCCGCCTCGGTGGGGAGGAATTTGCCATACTGTCACCGGAAAGCACCTTACAACAGGCGACACGGCTGGCAGAAAGGATTCGCACCCGTCTTAACAAAGAGATCATCAACTTCGATGGCCACAGCATCAAGCTCACCGTCAGCATTGGCATCGCCGAAGTAGGATCGGAGGAGCCCGATATCCAAGGCGCTATGAGCCGGGCAGACAAAGCACTCTATAAGTCGAAAGGGACCGGTCGTAACACGGTTTCAATCGCAGAAGCTGAAAGCTAAATTACTTTGTTTTTGTCGCAGATAGAGGTAATGTAATTAGGCAACAAGCCTAACAACTACATTATAGCGGCAAGGACAACTCACATGGAACGTATCACTTCTTTTGTGCCCTCAAGGGGCAAAGGGGTCACTCTCAGCGCAATATTTCTCACCTGCCTGCTGGCAGGCTGCAAAGCACCGCAGATCGCTGAAACCGAGTATGGCAAGGTCAAAGGCGCCATCAATACAGAACAACGCACGATCGAATGGCGAGGCATTCCCTACGCTGAACCGCCTGTAGGTGAACTGCGTTGGCAGGCACCACAACCGCCACAGCCTTGGGATAAAACCCAGAACGCGACGCAATTCAGCAAAGCCTGCCCTCAGCTGGGTAGCATGTATGGCCCGGCAGATGATGGCTTCAGCCAGGATCTTTCATTGCAGGACACCTTCGACCTGCCCATCGGCCAGGAGGACTGTCTCTACCTCAACATTCAACGCCCGCTCAACTTGCGCAAGCAGCTGCCGGTGGTGGTGTATCTTCACGGCGGCAGCCATGTGTACGGGGCCGGGGCCCTATACGATGGCAGCCAACTGACGCAACAGGGTGTGGTGTTTGTCACTATTAACTATCGGTTGGGGCTGATCGGCTGGCTTAACCATCCTGCACTGAAAACCGGTGAGAACGATCCGTCAGAATCCGCTAATTTTGGCACCTTGGATATTCTGCAGGCGCTCACCTTCATCAAAAGCAACATTGCAGCATTCGGCGGCAACCCGGACAACATCACGCTGATGGGCCAATCTGCAGGGGCGTCTCATGTTTTCAGCATGATGACATCTCCGCTGGCACATGACCTGTTCCAGCGCGCCGTGATGCTGAGCCCAGGCCTGCTGAACCAAACACCTGACACCGGCCTCGCCTACGCCAACGGACTGCTGGTGGCTTTAGTGATCATGCACAACCTGGCGGAGGATGAGCCAAGTGCCGCCGCGTTCTTGGCTGAACAAGATGCGCAGTGGATCAAAACCTTCCTCTACAGCATGAGTTCAGACACGCTCATTACCGCCACATCGCTGGTGCCTAGCTTACGTATCGCCCCCGCCATATTCCTCGACGGACAGGTGCAACCGGCAGATCCCTATGCTGCCGTGGCCAGCGGACAGTTTAATAACGTTCCGGTGTTGATGGGCATCACCAGTGAAGAAGGCAAACTGTTCACCCAGAACGGCATGCTGGTAGACAGCAAGCAACTGTGGAACCTGATGCAGAGCTTTAACCCCGATGAACCAGCCAGCTCTGCGCAAACGCTGGAAGACATTATCGCGCCCGAACTGCTGCCTGCGGACCGCCCGCAACAAGGTACCTGCGGTGCAGAGGATTATGTCAGCGGCGGCTACGACGATTTCGCCAATCTGTGCGGCGCTCTGGCCCCTACCGCTGTATTCCAGTATCTACAAAACGATGTGTTGCTACCCCTGCTGTCCACCCAGCAGTCGCAGCTTTACGCCTATGAATGGAGCTGGAACCAGCAGCCGTTCCCCTGGAATGTTATTCATGGCTCAGTTCACGCTGGCGACATCGGTTTTATGCTGGGGCTATTTGACACACCCATTTTCAATAATGGCTACAGCATTGCCAACGAACCAGGCCGCCTCGACCTGTCTCAAGCGATGCAGACTGCGTTAGTGAATTTCGCCAAAAACGCAGATCCCAACCACGCAGCACTGACGGACACCTGGCTCCCATGGTCACCTTTGCCAGCAAGCCCAAAACGGCTGCTGTTCGATGCTGATGATCAGGAAAAGCAGGTCATGATGCAGTTCGAATAAGCTCAACCTGAATTGCAGGCACAAAAAACCCCGACGCATCGGGGTTTTTTGTTATTCGTTATTACCTGTTTGATCAAGGCTGAGGCAAGTAACCGCCTTTCAGCCCCTTGGTTACAATCGCTACCGCATTATGGGCGTGCAAACTTTCCAAGTGATTCACGCGTACCCAGAAATCCTGATACGAAACCTGATCATTCATCGCTGCCTGAATCTTGCGGGCCGCATCCTCACAGAACATAAGGTTCTGTCCGTTCAACAACGCGAACTCCTGCTCATCCTCACGCTTGACCGCAGTCTGCACCGGGGTCTTCAAGGCACCTTCCACCACGTCAATCAAGTCTTCCAGTGGGAAATCATCGGTATCATCCGATAAACGCACCTTGATCTCAGCAATACTGCGCTGACTGTGTGGCGTTGCCACAATCCCCTGCTCAGTTCCCAACCAACCGTAGACATCATCGGCCGACACTTGCTGGTCAGCACCAAAATCTTCCCGGAATTGCTTCTGAATCAACTGACGCGCCAAAGCCGCAGAACAGGGGCAAGTCGAAGAATAAGGAATTTCGACCCGCAGCTCGAAATGAAAGCCTTCCGGATCTTCTGTCGCGATGATCCGCGCGGGGTAAGCTTTCCAGCCACTGAATTCACTCTTCAGCGCAGGTCGGCGGGCGAGAAAATCGAAACGGAAATCCACAAACGCCTGATCGCTCAGCCCCTCGTGGGATTCCAGAAACCGCGCCAGCACATCCCGCAGGCTGTGAGCGGTCAGCGTCTGACTGCATAACTCATCCAGCAACAGATACAGCCGGGACATATGAATGCCCTTGGCCTCTGGATTGATCAGGTTTACGTACGCCTGCGCTTTTGCCACAGCATGAGCCACTGAACCATTCCGGGTAGGAATGGACAAAGGTACTTCGATTTCGCTCATGCCCACCCAATCCAGCAAACCCGGTGCTTTGGGCTGGGAAACGGTGGCAATGTCAGGCATTGATTTACTGCCCATTACTGATAAATCCAAAAATTTCATAGTGAAAGAGGGCTCCTCCAAGCATAGCCACTGCCGCGCTTGTTGTAACAGTTCGCTGCACTTGGATAATTAACCCATACGGTTAAGCTCATGACAAGCGGCTAAAATGACGCAGGATTTTATAACAAACTGATCATATTCTGAAATTTACCTTTAATAGACCCTGTAAAACAAAAGGTTATGCTTTATAAATTACTTAAAAATCAATATATTGCATCCAACAGCAAAATCAGGTGATGATAGTCAAATCGATACAACCCAATAGACAATTTTGATCAAAAAAATGCGAAAAACGCCATAATAGTTGACCTAGCTTGTCTAGATTAGGACGAAGAACAACAATAATCCGACCGGAGTAACCCAAAATGCAGAATGATCCACACAGCAGCCCCTACGATGAGCCCACTGCGGCCGTTAATCTTCCCCAAGGGCCGGTCAAACCGGTGTCCGTCACTGCAGGCAGCGGCCTGAACTGGGTCAGCGACGCCTGGGCCCTGTTCAAATCCTCCCCCTGGATGCTCATCGCCCTGTGGCTGGTGCTTCTGGTCGCTGTTACTGCAGCCAATATAATCCCCCTGGTAGGACAACTGCTAACCCCAGTACTGATGGCTGGTTTTATCATGGGGGTTGCCCAATTGGATCGGGGCGAAAAGCTCAGCATTGAATCGATTTTTGCCGGGTTCAAAAACCACGCGGCTCCACTACTGGTGCTGGGTGGTATTTTTATCGTGACGATCATTCTGCTGATATTGGTGTGCTGGCTGTTCGTAGCCCTTGCCATCAACGCCATGAACAGCGGCTCTGGCGTTGCAGTGGTGCTGGGTGCTTTCCTGCTGATCGCCGTCGGTGCCTTTGCAATTCTGATGGTGGTATTCGCCATGTGGTGGTCTCCGTCGCTGATCGTGTTCAATCAGCAACGGCCCTGGCAAGCAATGAAAAACGCCATCATTGCGATCTTTCGTAACTTTATACCCTGCTTGGTTTATGGCCTGATTCTACTGCTTTTATACCTGGTTGTTGTCGTTACCGCAGGGCTTGGTGTAATAGTGGTAGGGCCATTAGTGATAGTAAGCGCATACACCAGCTACAAGGACATCTTCCGCCCCGTGTAACCTTGCATTACATAACCCCTACAAAATTGCCCCGGTGTTTGTGGTTCCATTGTCTACCTTAAATGTGAACCACTTAACACTTTGAGATTATGTTCCGAACCATAGTTTTTCTCACTCTGATATGGGCCCCGGCTACCCTGCTGGCAGACACCCTGTTCGCTCAGGCTGCCAGCCAATACCAACTTAAGCCTGCCCTGCTGAAATCCATTGCCGAGATGGAATCACAACTGCACCCGTGGGCAGTCAACCTGAACTGGGAGGGATTCAAGCCCCGCACCAAAGCCGATGCCGTTGCTCTGGTGAAGGCAACGCAGAACAAGCCCTGGTTGTTACGCCTGGATTACCCGGATACCTCACAGCGCCTGTTTTTCCGTAACAGGCAGGATGCAGCCGCCGCACTGGAGCAAACCAAAAACAACGCAACGCTGTTGGGCATTAACCGCCCCTCAGACTGGGAGATTCGCAAACTGGACACCCGCAGCGTAGACATCGGCCTGATGCAGATAAACTGGAAGTTCCATGGCCGCCACTTTGACTCACTAGAGCAACTGTTTGAGCCTAAAACCAATGTCATGTACGCCGCCAAATACTTGCACAAACTGCTGCGGCGGCACGGATCAACCGAGCGGGCCGTTGCCTTCTACCACAGTAACACCCAGCAATATCAGGCCAAATACCTCTCCTTGTTTCGCCCCATTTATCAAAAGCAGCTGATTCTGGCTCGCCGCTAACCTTACCACCCCATACATCTCACGCTGCGCCTTTAAAAAGCCCCTTAATTTGTGCCTGTTTAAGGTCTATATTGATAACGTGACTTGAAATCGGATATGCCCCCTTGGAAATGTCTCAAGTTACGTGGAATATTAAAGGCCTAACCTAAGCCCCCATTAGATAGACTCGAGGATCAAGCATGTCTGCAGGCTCAATCATTACACTGGTCGTGATCGCATTGGTGGTGGTGTACGCCATCTCCATTTACAACAAACTGGTGGCACTGAAGAACCGCTTCAAGAATGCATTTTCGCAGATCGACGTTCAGCTACAACGCCGCTACGACCTGATCCCAAACCTGGTAGAGACCGCCAAAAAATACATGGCTCACGAGCGTGACACCCTCACCGCCGTGATTGAGGCTCGCAACGAAGCCGCCGCCGCCGCCAAAGCCGCCGCCAACCACCCGGACGATGGCAAAGCCATGCGCACCCTGGGAGGGGCCGAATCCCTGTTGGGGGGCGCGCTGGGCAAATTTTTTGCCTTGTCGGAAAACTATCCCGACCTGAAGGCCAACACCACCATGAACCAGCTCATGGAAGAACTCTCCTCCACTGAAAACCGGGTTGCCTTCGCACGCCAGGCCTTCAACGATGCGGTGATGGAATTCAACACCTACCGAGAACAGTTTCCGAACAGCATCATCGCCGGTGGCCGTTTCCAAGCCGCAGAATTATTGGAAATTGAAGACCAAGCCGCCCGCAAAGGGGTGAAAGTGTCCTTCGACTGAGCCCATGAGTTTTTATCAAAATCAGGACAACGCGCGGCGTAAAACCTGGCTATTGGTGTTTTACTTCTGCACTGCAGTGGTATTGATTATCGCTGCGGTCAATTCCGCCATCTATTTCACCCTGATCCTGGCCAGCGATCTGAACATGCCGCCGCTGCAATGGGTGCAGAACCCCATATGCTGGGGAATAGCCGGCCTGACCTTGCTGGCCATTGTCACTGGCAGCCTGATGCGACTGGCGCAACTTAGTAAAGGTGGACTGTCTGTTGCCATGATGGCTGGCGGCACCCCCCTTGACCCAGCCACCACCGAGCCCAAAGAAAAAATGCTGCTAAACGTGGTGGAGGAAATGGCCATCGCCTCCGGCACCTCCGTGCCACGGGTCTTCATTTTGCGGGAAGAATCCGCCATAAATGCCTTTGTAGCGGGCACAGAGCCACGCAACACCGTCTTGGCCGTCACCAAAGGCACCCTGGAAAAGCTCAACAGAGAAGAGCTGCAGGGCGTAGTTGGCCACGAGTTTTCGCACATTCTGAATGGCGACATGAAGCTTAACGTCAGGCTAATCGGCATTCTTGCAGGCATACTGTTTATTGGTCAGATCGGCGAGTTTCTGCTGCGCGGCCAAAGTCGACGCCGCTACTACGGCAGTCGCTCCAGCAAAGAAGGCAATCAATTAATACCCATTGGATTAGCGCTGATGGCCATTGGCTACGTCGGGCTGTTCTTTGGGCGATTAATTAAAGCCGCCATTTCCCGCCAGCGAGAATTTCTGGCAGATGCGTCGTCGGTGCAGTTCACCCGCAACCCGGATGGCATCGCCAGCGCGCTCTACGCAATCCAACACTATTCAGGTCACAGTTTGCTGATGAGCGCCCACGCCGAGGACATGAATCACATGTGTTTTGGCGAAACCGTAAAAATGCAATTAAGCGGCCTGTTAGCAACACACCCCCCCATCGAAGACCGCATCCGCAGCATCGATAACACCCTGTTGCCACGACTGAAAGCCCGCTTTCGCAAACGGGAACCTGCAGGCACCGAACACGTGCCTAAAGTGTCAACTCCGCCCCAGGCCGCCGCCTCTTTTGCGGCCCAGCCAACAGCGCAGCAACTAAAAGCATCCATTGGCCAGCCGACGCAAGAGCACTATGAATACGCCCAACAGCTGCATCTGAACATTCCCGCCGCCATTAACACCCTGGCCCATCAAACAGATTCTGCAGAAACCATCCTGTACGCGTTACTGCTGCTTGAATCATCCGAGCAGCAGCCACTTCCGGCCGCCATTCCGTTGCAGACCCAACCGCTTAGCCAAACCCTAAGGCAATGCAGCCCGCAAATCAGGCTACCATTACTGGACATTTGTCTGGGCACACTGAAAGCAGCCACCCAAGAGCATCGTCAAAGTATCATCCGCAGCTCAATTGAGCTGATTAAAGTGGACATGAAAATCACTCTATCGGAGTTTGTATACTGCTACCTGATTCAACAAGCACTGGGTGAGATCAAACGCCCGCCCCGCGTAATCAAAAGCTACCAAAAGCTGGAATCGGATCTGGCCAGCCTGTTCAGCACGTTGGTACAAGTCAGCGGCGACACACCGGACAAACAGTCAGATAATTTCCGCCAGATCATGCAGTACTACAGCAACAAAGATTACTCATCTTGGCTGCAACAGCCACCCACACCCAAGATGCTGAACCGCGCACTGCAGCAACTGAACCGATTGGCACCGTTACTCAAGCAGCCTGTGGTAGACGCCTGTGTGGATTGCATCCTGCACGACAACAAAGCCACCGTGAAAGAAATGGAGTTGCTGCGTGCAATCTGTGAGGCGCTGGAATGCCCCTTGCCACCGATTCTCATATGCGATGGCGATCGGCCACAATAACCGCCACTACCCTACCGATCACACCCTCTGACACCCGTTTTGGCACCGACTCTAGGGTGACGGCCCATTCAGTGGTAAAGTGTCGCCCGTCATTTAGTAAGAGATTGCCCCCTTGAAACCGAATTCCTTTGCCTCCCTGTCCCTGCATCCCGATCTGCTCAAAAACCTAAGTACCCTTGGTTATGAGGAGATGACCGCCATTCAGGCACAAAGTCTGCCGCCCATTCTGACGGGTAAAGACATCATTGGTCAGGGCAAAACCGGATCAGGCAAAACGGCCGCCTTCAGCCTTGGCCTGTTACAGAACCTGCAGGTAAAAAGGTTCCGCGTGCAATCGCTGGTGCTGTGCCCCACTCGAGAGCTGGCTGACCAGGTGGCCAAGGAGATTCGTCGACTGGCTCGCACCATTCACAACATCAAGGTACTGACCCTGTGTGGAGGCATGCCCATGGGCCCTCAGATTGGATCGCTGGAGCACGGCGCGCACATCATTGTCGGCACGCCAGGGCGAGTGGAAGAACACCTGCGCAAAGGCACCCTGAACCTGGAGGAGCTGAACACCTTCGTTCTGGATGAAGCGGATCGCATGCTGGACATGGGCTTTCAACCGGCTCTGGATGCTATCGTGGAATACATCCCGAAGCAGCGCCAAACCCTGCTGTTCAGCGCCACCTTCCCGCCCCAGATCCAATCCATTGCCAAGCAAATCATGCAAAGCCCGGTGATGGTAAAAGTAGAATCAACCCACGACGACACCAGTATCCAGCAGCACTTTTTCAAGGTGGGCAGCGAAACCCAGCGCATGACTGCACTGCGCCTGATACTGATGCAACAGCAACCTGAATCCGCCGTGGTGTTCTGCAACACCAAGCGGGACACCCAGGATGTCGCCGATGAACTTAGCTCCTATGGGTTCAGTGCCGTCGCCCTGCACGGAGATCTGGAGCAACGAGATCGCGATCAAACCTTGGTACGATTTGCTAACAAAAGCGCCTGCGTTCTTGTGGCTACCGATGTAGCCGCCCGCGGCCTGGACATCGAAGATCTGGATGCAGTGATCAACTACAACCTGGCGCGGGAAACCGACGTGCATGTACATCGCATTGGTCGCACAGGCCGCGCAGGCAGCAAGGGTTTGGCCTGCACGCTGTATAACGACAAAGAGCAATACAAAGTAGATAAACTGGGGCATGTTTTAGGCATAGAGATCACCCCGGATCCATTGCCTCCTGAGCATCTGCTGGATCAACCGATTCCCACCGCCACCATGGCCACCATACAAATCGATGGTGGTAAAAAACAGAAAGTCCGCCCAGGAGACATCCTCGGAGCCTTAACCGGTGATCATGGCATCGACGGACGCGACGTGGGGAAAATACAAATATTCGACAATGCTGCCTATGTCGCCGTGGATCGTGGCGCAGTAAAGGCAGCACTGAAAAAACTAACCGAGGGGAAACTCAAGGGGCGCAACTTTAAAGTGCGCCACTTGCGCTAACGGCCAATTACTTTTTAAAGTTGGCGTAGGGTTTATTACCACCTGCCGCAGGCTTGCGCACCGGCTTTCGACCCGGCTTTTTCGCAGGCGGCTGATGTCCGGTAGCGTTATCGGCAGAACGCTGGCCATCCTTGTGCTCTGGGCGCGGCGGCCTCGGCTTTTTGGGTTTCTTGTTGCGGGAAGGCTGACGTACAGGCCGGGACTCCAAGGCATGAACCGGCTCAAAGCCAGGCACAATCTCTCGATCCAGTTCACGTTGAATCAACCGCTCAATATCAAACAACAGCTTGGCTTCGTCTGCACACACCAACGAAACCGCTTTGCCGCTGGCTCCCGCACGCCCGGTGCGACCTATACGGTGTACATAATCCTCCGGGACATTCGGTAATTCGAAGTTAACCACCTGTGGCAATTGATCAATATCCAAACCCCGCGCCGCAATATCCGTGGCCACAAGAACACGCACTTCACCCTTTTTGAAATCCGCCAACGCCCTCGTGCGGGCCGACTGGGTTTTATTGCCGTGGATCGCCGATGACGTGATGCCCTCCACCTCCAGATGACGACTTAACTGGTTAGCACCCCGTTTGGTTTTAGTAAACACCAGCACCTGTCCCCACTGATTCTTACGAATCAATTCCACCAACAGATTAGGTTTTTGTTTCTTGTCCACCGGGCACACCAACTGCTCAACCAAACTGGTGGTGGTATTGGGGGGCGACACCGAAATCTCCACAGGGTTATTCACCAAGGTTTTGGCCAGCGTTCGGATTTCGTTGGAAAAGGTGGCAGAGAACATCATGGTCTGACGTTGTTTGGGCAACAGCGAAATGATTCTGCGAATGTCATGAATGAACCCCATGTCCAGCATGCGGTCCGCTTCATCCAGCACCAGTATTTCCAACTGCTTGAATTTCACCGCATTCTGATTATACAGATCCATTAACCGGCCGGGCGTGGCCACTAAAATATCCACCCCCTTACGCAACCGCATCATTTGCGGATTGATCTTTACCCCTCCAAATACCACCGCTGAACTTAAAGGCAAATTGGCACCATAAAGGGCAACGCTTTCGGCCACCTGGGCCGCCAATTCGCGAGTGGGGGTTAAGATCAGGCATCTGACCTGATTGGGCTGGGCTCGCTGCCCCTTCGACAAACGCTCTAAAATTGGCAACGTGAAACCGGCGGTTTTACCGGTTCCTGTCTGAGCCGCCGCCATTACATCTTTACCTTCCAAAACCACCGGTATGGCTTTGGCCTGGATTGGGGATGGGGTGTCATAACCCTGTTCGGCCACAGCTTTCAGGATGGGGGCAGAAAGGCCCAAAGAGGAAAAACTCATAAAATGATCCAAATGTTGAAACGGCCCCAACTATTTGGTCGGCCGCCATTGCGGTGCTGAAGAGTACAGGATAACCCCTCTATTCACCATAGCAGCATGGTCATTTAAACCCCACATCGTTGAGTCAGGCTAGAGGCTGTGAGAGGATCGAACCAGCATCACCCTTAATAAAGTTAGGAGACAATCATGAACAACAAAACCACCCTCGGCCTGTTCGCTCTGATACTTGGCACATTTTTCATGCAAGGCTGCACCATTTACTGGAGTGGATCGATAGATAACAAAAGCGGTATGAACATTTCGGTAAGCGGCGATGACGCCAAAAAGACCACCTGGAAAATCAGCACCGATGAAACGGTAGAAATCACCTGGAAGTTCAAGTGCCTGGAAATATCAGAAAGCGGTGACGCCTATTTCTTCGACGCGCAGAATGCGCCCAAAGGTGCGTTACGAATGGAAGGCATCACCTATACGGTTTATACCCTTTATAGAGAACACCAACTCTACTATCAGCTGGAAGATGGCACAGTACAGGCCCTACCCAAGCTGGAAAGTTGTCCCGCCGCGTAAGCAAAAACAGGTGCGCCAGATGGTTTCAACATCTGGCGCATATCTGCCCTTTATCTGACCTTGCCCAGCTGGCGTGCATCCACCATAAATCGTGTCTTCACAGAAGGCATTTCCGCATGAAGAAAACTGCTCACATCATCGAGCGTTACAAAACCGTTGTCCACGCCACCCAGGTAGGCAAAGATAAGTTTTGTTTCTGTACGCCCTGCCGTGGTGATACCAACGCCTTCCCCGTCGCAGGTTTCCAGCTTAACCTGTAGGATGTCATCGTAAACCAAATGGCCCTGCTCGTCCGCCAATTCACCCAATCTAGTAATAGTAGCGTCCCGCCTGTCATCACTTACTTGCGTACCACCATATTCAAAAGTCAAACCACAGTCATGTGCAATACCGGCTGCTTCATGCAAACGCTCGATGTCAACACCACTACCACCTGGCTGGCCTACTGCAGCAGTAGCCGCTACGGTTCCACACTCAAGCACGGCACAACCAAATTCCTGTGCTGCACTGGTAAGCTCAGAGGTTGATATATCAAGGTCACCCTGATTTGCAAAGGTTTCATCAAACAAGCCTGAGCGCTCCAACATACGCACAAACGGACACATAATTTCAATGTTCTCTTGCCTTGTACTGCCCTGCTCTACGCTGGGATATTCGGCCACCAACTGCTCACGTGAAGGGCCTGGAGCATCAGAACACCCGGCGACAAAAATGTTCGTAGCGACAAGCAGAAGAGCAGCAGACCATGTGGATTTTTTTATGATTATCATTATTTAACTCCCATGAATTTATAGTATGGCCAATTAATTACGCACGCTTTAGACATCGCCCCTCGGGCAGGAAAACAAGAAAATCGGAGCACGACGTGCGCCACCATTGAAACAGCTACAAGGACAAACGCAAACTTAAGCTAGACAGTTTGTGATTAACTTGAAAGTTGGTGCAAAAAGCAGCAAACGACTGATAAGTGCAGAAGATAAATGGCCGGAAGTCACAATTAAATCCACTACTGATACATTTGCTACTTATAAGGAAGATACTCTGCTGCGTGCTCCCGATAGCGTTCTGTCTGCTGAATCTCTGCCCGCAAAAACTCGGCAATCGCATCACGAAACCCGGAATGATCAATCCAATGCCACGACTGTGTGGGCACCGGCTCAAAGCCTCGCAACAGTTTATGTTCACCTTGGGTGCCCGGATCAAATCGCTGCAGACCACGCTCAATACAAAACTCTATTCCCTGATAAAAACAAGCCTCGAAGTGCAAACAATCCACCGCTTGTAACGCCCCCCAATGACGCCCATACAATGTGGTTTCATCAAAAAAGCAGATAGCCGCCGCGATAAGATGATCATCCCGAAACGCCTGCACCATCATGATCTGATCCGCCAGAGCTTTGCCAACGTTTAAGAAAAACTCCAAGCTTAGATAAGGGTTCATACCTCGCTCGTGGTAGGTATTGCAGTAACACCCATAAAACTCTATCCAGTTTTTTTCATCAAGCTCAGTCCCCAGCTTGCGCATCAAGGTAACGCCTTGCTCACCCACTTTATTGCGCTCACGCCGCATAGACTTGCGTTTTCGCGACTTCATCTGGCCTAGAAAATCGTCAAAACATTCATAGCCCTGATTGAACCAATGAAACTGCGTATCCCTTCGCACCAACACCTCATCATCAGACACCGGTAAGCGGTCTCCTTGGGCAAACAAAAGATGCCAACTGGAGCTTTCTCCGTCCTTCAGCATCTGTTTGATGCAGTGAACGGCTTCGCGCCAAAGCGTTACTTCATCTGCACCTGGCTTGGTCCACCAGCGCGGCCCCAAACTGGGGGTAAACGGAATCGCCGTTAGCAATTTAGGGTAATAACGCAGCCCATGGCGCTCATAGGCATTGGCCCAGCTCTGATCAAACACAAACTCGCCCCAGGAGTGTGATTTGCGATATAGGGGCAAAAAGAACACCGGCTCACCCTCGGCTTCGATCCACAGATGCAGCGGTTGCCACCCTTGCTGCGCAGACACGCAACCGGACGCCTCTAACGCCGTCAGGAACGGGGTGGAAAAAAAGGGGTTACCGCCCGATGAAGTGAGCGCTGCCTGAATAGCCTCAGGCACATCTACAAACCTATTTTCGAGGTGAATCATCATCCTGAACGCCCAGCAGACCAATAAACGACCAACAAATGATCAACACCTATTCCCACATAACAAACTAGTTGATCTTTTCGCCAAACATGGTACTAAATTACACAAGGAAAAGAACAATCCAATAACAAGAACGCAATAAGCACAGTAGAGCTAACAAGGATGGTTAGAGCAGTCATGATAACGGCAGAACACAAAGGGCAGCGTTATGAGCTTATTTCAAAACAAATCGGATTACTTCCTGAAAGGTGAGGATCAACTGGATGTTTTTCACCTGGGCCCCCACGGTTGCGATGTCATGTTCAGTCGCTACGAGGCCGACACCGCGGTCAACACCGCCATCAACGCCGTCAACTGCAAATGCCTGGTTGTACAAGGCACCCTCTCGCTGACCATCGACCAGCACCGCACCCACTACCAAACCGGTGACTGGTTTGAAATTCCCCGCCATACCGAATACGACCTGCATTACAACAGCGATTGTTCCATTATTGAATTCTGGTTCGACCCGCCTCGCTAGAGCAGTGGTTTGCCTCAAACAGGGCGGCTGCGTTATGCTGCCGCAGCGAGGATTACGCCATGAATAAACCCTTTTCACAAGCCTGCGAAAACAACAAGCACCCCATACTCGAAGTGCTCAGCCAATACCTGACCCAGCCTGGCAGCTTATTGGAAATAGGCAGCGGCACCGGCCAGCACGCGGCCTACTTTTCTGAAGCTTTGCCCCATATACACTGGCAACCCAGCGATGTGCCAGAGCACCTTCCGGGGATCAATCAGTGGCGCCATGGAGCATCCAACACCAACCTGGCTGCGCCCATCGCTTTTGATGTAACGGTTGCAGCAGACAAACCTGCTCCCCATGATCACCTGTTTTCAGCCAACACTTTGCATATTATGAGCTGGCAAGCCGTTGAAGCGCTGTTTCAATTGCTGCCTGATCTGATCGCCCCCTCCGGTTACGTGTTCCTCTACGGCCCTTTCAAATACCAAGGCCAATACACCAGTGACAGCAACAGGGATTTCGATGCGTGGTTAAAGCAGCGCGCCCCTCATCAAGGGATTCGTGATTTCGAGGCCATCAGCGAGCTGGCCCATGGTGCGGGTATAAAGTTGGTTGAGGATGTCAGGATGCCTGCCAATAACCAAACTCTGGTATGGCAAAAAGCCCCCAAAGCCTGACAATGCCGGCGTCAGGGCCAGTAAACTATATACGGCTCTGACTATTACCGGTATCCTACCTTGACTATTCATCAGCACAAAAACCATTCAGAGTTAATCATTTGACAGAACCGAATACGACCATGACGGACACCGTTAGCAAAGAAGAACAGCCCACTCTGCGCTTTAAAGATCTTAAACTGGAACCCTCCCTGCAACAGGGTATCGACGATCTGGGATTTGAATTCGCCACACCGATACAGGCGCTCTCACTGCCGCTGAGCTTGCAAGGCAAGGATGTGATCGGTAAGGCCCAAACCGGCACCGGCAAAACGGCCGCGTTTCTGATTACAGTCATCAACCGCCTGCTGAAAGAGCCCGAGCAGGAGGAACGCTTCAACGGCGAACCCCGCGCACTGATCCTGGCCCCCACTCGGGAGCTGGCCATGCAAATAGAAAAAGATGCCCAAACCCTGGTTAAACACACCAAGCTGGGCCTGTTGAGCATTGTTGGCGGCATGGATTATCAGAAGCAGCAACGACGCCTGCAAAATGAAATCATCGACATCGTAGTAGGCACCCCAGGGCGCTTGATCGACTTTGTCCGCAGCAAAGACCTGTTTCTCAGCGAAACCGAAATCCTCGTGATCGACGAAGCCGATCGCATGCTGGACATGGGTTTTATTCCTGACGTGAAACGACTGATACGAGAAACACCGTTTAAGGAATACCGCCAGACATTGATGTTCAGCGCTACCTTTACCCAAGACATCATGAACCTTTCGTCCAGCTGGACCATTAACGCTCAACAACTGGAAGTGGAATCCGACACCGTTGCCGCCGATACCGTCGACCAGAAAGTGTATATCGTCACCACCGATGAAAAGTTCACCCTGCTGTACAACCTGATCACACAAAATCAGCTGGAGCGGGTCATGATCTTTGCCAACCGGCGTGATGAAACCAGGGACTTGACCCACAAGCTCAGGGATTATGGCATCAAATGCGCCACCCTCTCGGGCGACGTTCCCCAGCACAAACGCATTAAAGTGCTGGAGGGCTTTCGTGAGGGCAGCATCCGCGTCATGGTGGCCACTGATGTGGCAGGCAGAGGTATACACATTGAAGGCATCAGTCATGTAGTGAACTATTCACTGCCGGAAGATCCTGAAGATTATGTACATCGAATTGGCCGCACCGGCCGCGCAGGCAAAACCGGCACCAGTGTTAGTTTCGCGTGCGAAGAAGACGCTTTCCAATTGCCCGCCATCGAACAGCTGTTGGGTTTAAAACTCGATTGCTCACAGCCCGAAGCCGAACTGTTGCAAGAGATTCCAAAGCCGGAAATTTCACCGGAACGTGAAGCCGAACGCAAAAGCCATCAACATGAACAGCGACGGCGCCGCACCCGACGCCCACAGCGTCGTTCCAGCAGTAATTAGACTATCTCAGGGTGCCGGTAAAATATTCCCCGGCACCCATCCGCTACCTTCCTCACTGCGGTTTCTCTGCGTATACCTTAATACTGGAAACCTTGTTTTCAGCAAAGCTGGAAGCCGGGCCGATCATTGGCTTCAACAAATTACTGATTAGCTGACCCGAATCCAACGTCAACAACGCTTGCCCGAACCCTTTGTGCAGGTTCAATTCAGCCTCAACCAATCCGCGCAGCATAGCGGCGTCATAATCCAATTGCGAGCGTAGCGTCACCTCGACCAACCCCGCATTGCGAATCGTATCTAGGTATCGGCCCCGATCCAGAGCCTTTGCCGATGCAGGGCTCTTTAACGCCACCAGTGCCCGCAACCAACCCGGAATCGGGGCCATCACCAGATCGGTAAGCAACATCCGCCCTCCGGGCTTAAGCACCCGGAACACTTCGGCAAACACCAAATCCTTTTCCGGAGAAAGGCTTACAACACAATTAGAAATCACCCAATCCACTGAGTTGCTTTCCACCGGCAGGGATTCAATCAAACCGCGCCTGATCTCTGCTACCCCTTGCAAGCCAGCTGCCTCAATGTTCTGGCGAGCCCTGCCCACCATGGCACCGGTCATGTCTACACCGATTACGCGACCCTGATCGCCCACCAGCTTTGCCGCCAACATGACATCCATACCTGCACCACAGCCTAAATCCAACACCACATCACCAGGCTGGATTCGCCCCAGAGCCATAGGATTAGCACAGCCAAAGCTGCTGCCCTTGGCCTCCTCCGGCACCGATTGCAACTCAGCCTCGCTATAACCAAACTCTGTCTCTAACTGGTGGGCACAAAAGCCTCCACTCTGATTTAACTTGTCCTCGTACTCTTTCGCCACGCCTGCCCGCAGGCCTAAAGCATCCGTATGACTCATGATCTGTTTCTCCTTGTGTTTTAATAATTATTGCTTTATTGCACAATTATGCAAACGTGTTGTAAAGCCTGATCAACAACATCCGCTTTTTACTGGTTGTTCAGGCGGACAACAACGCTCCAGTGCATCAGCACACTGGCGTAAAGCATCCACCACGTTCTGAGTATCAAGCTTGTAATACACTTCCCTACCCTGCTTGTCAGCAGACACAATTCCCGCCCGCTTTAATTGGCTAAGGTGGCGAGACACCACCGACAGATCCACGGTGCAGGCTTCAGCTACCCTGGATACAGTGCAGCTTTCGCTGGCAGCCGCCAACGTCAACAAAACCTGTAAACGAGAGGGATCTGACAACGCCTTAAAAAAGTCAGGGCCCAACGCTTCCAACACTTTTTGTAATTCCAGCACGGTCTACCTTCGCCTTAACAACCAGCCATAGAGTCGCACAAACTTGCATATCCATGCAACCTTTTTCATCTATCTTGAAGAGCGCGTGCAATCAACACAAAAACGCCCGGACAATGCCGGGCGCTTAGGTACAGGTGTCACGTCATTATGAAGCAGGCTGGAAGGGGTCGCCCCACTCCTGAGCCAGCGCTTCACGCAGAGCACTAACACGCTCATTTCCGATCCGGTTTGATAAAGAGCTTTCGATATCCTGCAGCGCAGCAACGGCAGCACCACCAACCTGTTGACCTTTTTCAGTGTAAACCACCACTTTGGCGCGACGATCTGTTGGATCGGCCTGCAAAGTCAGATACCCCAATTCAACCATTTCATTAATGGTTTGATGAATCGCCTGACGCGTTACGCCCACTCGTGCTGCGATCTCCGATGGGCGAGTTACTCCTTCGCCAATGTTCACAAACACCAGAGACTGTGCGCGGGTGATCGCTGGCCAACCTTGTTTTTTCAAGGCATTTTGCAAGCCTTCATCAGCCCAGTAAAAGGCTCGCATAAACAGTTGAGCCAAATTTGTTTCGATGGAGCTTCGTCCAAGTTCAGACATACTTCAAACCCTTTTATTGCTACCTAATTACTCGTTACAGATTCCTGCTTGATCGTTGTGATCAAAGCATCCTTCTCTTGCCAAAGCTGGTTCACCCACTTCTGAAACTCGGCACGAAAAACGGGATCATTCTCATAATCGCCGCTGCCAAAACTTTCAGGAATAGGACGCTCTACTATGTGCACCGTCAATCGACGTACCCGCCCACATAACAGATCCCAAAACCCAATGGTCTTATCGTGATACACAATGGTTACGTCCAACATCGAACGCAACTGCCCCCCCATAGCGGATAATACGAACGCAATCCCACCTGATTTGGGTTTTAGTAGGTGCTGGTAGGGAGAACCTTGCGCATCGTGTTTCGCCTTAGTAAATCGTGTGCCTTCGAGAAAGTTCATCACAGAAACCGGCAGCTCTTTGAATTTTTCACAAGCTTTTTGCGTGGTTTCCAGATCCTTGCCTTTCAGCTCAGGGTGTTTCTCTAAAAATTCTTTGCTGTGGCGCTTCATGAATGGAAAGTCCAGCGCCCACCAAGCCACCCCCATCAACGGCACCCAAATGAGTTCCTGCTTTAGAAAGAACTTAAGCATGGGCACCTTTCTATTGAACACCTGCTGCAAAATCAGAATATCGCTCCAGCTTTGGTGATTGCAGCTCACCAGGTACCAGCCTTGATAATGCAGATCATCTGCCCCTTGCAAGTCAATCTGAGCTTTGCCAGACAGGGACAGAGCAACCCCGTTCACAAATATCCAGCTTTCAGCAATCTTGATCAGTAGCCAGGCACAGAGCTTACCCCAGGCTTTCACTGGGATAGCCAACCTGAACAGCGTGATTATTAACAGCGGCACCATTGCTATTATGGTATTGAGTGCCATTACCAGAAACGCCAGCAAACCTCTTAACGGGGCCGGCAAAAAAGACAGCATGCCCTTTCTTTCTCCCAAACAAATCAGATCGCGAACGGCTATACAGAAACCTAAGCCCGCCATGGCAGCAGTGCGATAAACAGCGAAGCCCCCTTAGTAAAGAGGCCGCACATTATGCCACAACAGACCGAAAACTGAACTGCGAATTTAGCTTGATTTGTGTCGCTTTTAACACCAATGATGCTTGAACCGCCACCCATTTACCAAAGTGATTTGGGTATAGAAACGATGCCTGACCAGTCACTCAGCAATAGCTCAACACTGGCCGCAAACCCTCCCCTGCACTGCGCTCGCAAGCCAGCTTAAAAATCTCTGTTCTAGCCTAATTAGGCCAGTTAGGCCTGATCAGAAACATAATTAAACTCAACTACCTATAACTGAAAGCAATCTTCGTCTATATTTAATAGAGAACTGAGTCAAACTTTAGTTAATTCATTGGTTTATAACGACATCGTCAGGCTCTTAATGCGTAAGTGCAGATAAGGCCTCGTTGTTATGTTCAAATTACATCGAAAGCACACCGCAGGTACCTGCATGATGAAGGTTGATTTCAAATGAAGGTAGGATTCAAGAACATCTCTCCCGCCCTGATGACCTGTTTGGTACTCATTCCCGGTATCGCCGCCGCCGACACCTTTGATGACGCGGTGAATGAGTACATTAAAGGGTATAAAGAATGTACCGAGGCCAACACCCTGCGCACCACCAATCTTCAGGGTGCCAAACGCAAGTTCGACATTTATCTAAAACAGCTGAACCGCGCCAAATCCATTGATCCCTCGATTCTCAACACCACACAACGCGACATGGATTCCAATCTGCGCTATTGCGAGCGAGTCGAGATCAACATCAAGCGGGCCGAAGCCACCCCCATTCTGGAGAAAGGCTTCACCTACTGTGATACTGCCAAGGAATCACTGAAGAACGGCGACGTACCCACAGCTCAGACCAATATGACGGAGTATAAGCGCTACCGTGATGATGCCATGATCATCACTGACAGCATCATGGAAGTGTTCGCGCTGGCCTCGAAAGTTCGTGCCTGCTCCCGCGTTGAAGAAAAGCTCGCGGAATCCATGAAGGAAGAGAACGCGCTGGTGGAGAAGATGAACGCAGCCATCCAGGGCTATCAGGTGGTTAATACTCAGTGTGAACAAGCCAAAACCACGATCTCGTCACCCAAGTTCAGCCTGGATAAACTGGATGACGTAAACGACATGATGAACGAAGCCGCCAAAGCGAAGAAGAGTGCGCGGCAAAATACGGAAGCGTTCGCCGTCCTGACCGAGCAACCGAATCGACCTCAAAGCCAGGAACTGCAAAAGCTGGTGGATTCCGCTGCGCAATGTGAAGGGCAAACATCCGAGTACATCCGCACCGCCACTAAAAACAAGCGCGCCCTGGAGAAAGATATCAATGATGGGATCGCCAGCCTGAGCGCTGCACAGGACGCCTGTGAAAATGCACGCAAGTTAAGTGGCCGCTTTGTTGCTGAAGCCGACATCACTAAAGCTGAAGCGGACTACAACCAATCCGCTGCGCTGAAGCGCAAAGTGACCGGTGATGCGAAACTGATTGCGACGGTGCAACAATATCCCAGCTGGAGCTCAAGCCAAAAGTTCTCCAAGCTGATGAACAGCACGGAAAGCTGTCAGAAAACCACCTCGGCCAGTATTAAGCAGCAAAAAGCCGTGTTCACGTCACAGCAGCAGAAAGTCAAACAGGATGCCGCCCGCCAGGCTCAATTGGAACAGGAACGACAGCGCTTGGCAGAAGAGAAAGCACGCAAGGAAGCAGAGGAAGCAAAACTCCTGGCAGAGAAGAAGAAAGCCGAAGAGTTAGCCCGTAAAAAGGCCGATGAAGAGGCCCGCAAAGCGGCGGCGCTGACTGACGTGCCCGATGACGTGGAAGTGGATGACGACGAATTCGGCGACTTCGGTGACAGCAATAATGATTCAAATGACTGGACCAAGCTGGTGAAATAACCTTCGCCGACCGGAAAGCCTGAAAAGCGCAGCAACCCGCTGCGCTTTTTTATGCCTGCACCACACTCTGCTTTCCTACGCCAAGCCTAAACCTCGGCAAAAAAAAGCCCGCGTATTCGCGGGCAAAGGACTACAGAGGGAAACTGTACATTTTATCGAAATCGTTTTTATCGGCAGGATCTTTGATCAATAACGACGATCAATAAAAACCAAAGTTCTCTTCTTCCATTTCCATCAGGCTATCCAAACCACCATTAATGGTCGCAACCAAAGAATGGGTTCGGGGCAGAATGCGCTTGAAGTAGAAACGGGCAGTCTGAACCTTAGCGGTGTAGAAACCCTGTTCTGTCGTACCACCGGCCAATTGCTCTTGTGCAGCTTTAGCCATCAGTGCCCAGAAGTAAGCCAAAGTGATATAACCACTGTACATCAGGTAATCCACCGCAGCGGCACCAATCTCTTCCTGATTAGCCATCGCACGCATACCGATTTGAGTGGTCAGATCGCCCCACTCTTTGTTCATCGCCGCCAAAGGCTCGATAAACTCAGCAATGCCTTCGTTGTCGGCGTTATCTTTACAGAACTTGTGTACGATCTTGGTGAAGTTTTTCAACAAGCCGCCCTGAGTCAGCATTACCTTACGGCCCAGCAAATCCAGCGCCTGGATACCGGTGGTGCCTTCATACAAGGTTGCGATACGGGTATCACGAACGATCTGCTCCATGCCCCACTCACGAATGAAACCATGGCCACCAAACACTTGAACGCCGTGGTTAGCCGCTTCCAGACCGGTTTCGGTACAGAACGCTTTGGCAATTGGAGTAAGGAACGCCATCAAATCATCAGCCAGTTTCTTGGCTTCGTCATCGGTACCGTACTCAACGATGTCACCCTGCATGGACAGGTAATACAACAACGCGCGACCACCTTCAGCAAAGGCTTTCTGGGTCAGCAGCATGCGGCGTACGTCAGGGTGCACAATGATCGGATCGGCTTCTTTCTCAGGCGCCTTAGGGCCGCTCAATGCACGCATGGCCAGACGCTCTTTAGCGTAGGTCAAAGCACCTTGATACGAACCTTCTGCAGCAGCAACGCCCTGCAACGCAGTACCGATACGAGCCGTGTTCATGAAGGTGAACATGCAGTTCAGTCCACGGTTCGGTGGCCCGATCAGGTAACCTTTGGCGGCTTCAAAATTCAGTACGCAAGTAGCCGATGCCTTGATACCCATTTTGTGTTCAATAGAGCCACAGGTTACGCCATTAGGCTCACCCAGCGTGCCATCTGCACCCACGTTGACTTTAGGAACAATAAACAGGGAAATACCTTTGGTGCCTTTGGGCGCATCCGGCAGGCGGGCCAAAACGATGTGGATGATGTTATCCACCATGTCGTGGTCACCCGCAGAGATGAATATTTTGGTACCGCTAATGGCGTAAGAGCCATCGGCATTAGGCTCAGCCTTGGTACGCAGAATACCCAGATCGGTACCGCAATGAGGTTCGGTCAGACACATGGTGCCCGTCCACTCACCACTGATCAAACGCGTCAGATACTGTTCTTTCTGTTCTGGTGTGCCGTGGGATTCCAGCGTTTTGATAGCACCGTGGCTGAGGCCAGGATACATACCCCAGGACCAGTTAGAGGTACCCACCATTTCGCTCATGATGATACCCAAGGAGTTGGGCAGGCCCTGACCGCCTTCTTCAACCGGTGCGCTCAAGGAAGGCCAACCGCCTTCTACGTACTTCTGGTAGGCTTCTTTGAAACCTTTGGGAGTGGTAACAATGCCGTTTTCAAAACCACAGCCTTCTTCATCGCCGCTGCGATTGATGGGGGCCAATTCGTTTTCGCAGAACTTGGCGCCTTCTTCTACGATGGCATCGATGAGTTCACGGTTAACGTCTTCGTCACCACGTAGCGCCTTGTAATGCTCTTCCAAGTTCAGAACTTCGTGCATTACAAACTGAATATCACGTCTGGGAGCTTTATAGTCTGGCATTGCTTTACCCTCTCCGCCCACCTACTAAATGGGCTCAATTGTCGACAACGTTCGGCCTGGCCACAGTGGGCAAGGCATAAAATTGCAGTGAAAAAAACAGCGAGACTGCGCTGGAATCAGCGCCAAGTCGGGTTCATGATGGTACCTGAACAATTCAAACAAGCGTTAGAATTTTTCGCGACTAACTGGTCACAGCATTCATCACTTTAAAACCTGACGACCAAACAGCTTTCACCGCTTGATCTACTGTATTTTTCCTAAACACAAGTTTCAAACATATGTTTGATTCCGTCAATGTGGAATTACATAATTCATACGCAGAATGTCCGGTATGGGTGAATTAATGGCCATATATCAGTGATTTAGGGAATAAGGCAAAGCTAGACTGAACGCTGACAGCGTTATGCTATAACGTCAAGGAAGCCGCTTTTACCATAGGGGTTTTGTGGATCAACCAGGCCCTGTTGGTTGGCCTGCTGCAATAAGCCGGTGGACCCGAGCAGGATTTTCTCTAACTCTTGCCGTGCGTTAAGGCGTGGCTCCCGGGCTGCCTCACCGGCCTCCTTGTCTTCAGAGGCTTTGGGGTCGTCGGCGCTTTCCGTTGCCACCACTACCGGCGCAGCCACTGGTTCTTGTGTTTCTTCCGGCTTGGGTTCTTCTACATCATCGGCCTTCGCTTTTTGTTCTCGCTCGGCTCTGGCTTCCTCTTCTTTTTGCGCCTCTTCAGCCTGGAGCGCCTGCAAATCAGCACGTGCGCTCAGCTCAAGCTGAGAAGCTTCTGCCGCCACTCTGCGATCCTGCGTGGAAGGTTCCGCCGGCGCCAGGGCCGCAGCCCGGATCACGCGGGCCTTTTCTATGGTGGCTTGAGGATCACCCGGAACAGCGCCGGTGCTGATACTGACTTCGCCACCTGTGGCATAGTTTTTACCATCAGGGCCACGGGTATACTCGAGTTTGGCACTACCGGCATAGCGACCTCCGACGCTGGCGTGAGCGGCTTCGTGCACCCGCACTTCTCGATCACGCGCACGCAGCTGCTCGATCAACGCCAGATCTTCTTCTGCCAAACCTTGTTCTGCAACACTTTGAGTTGTGTTGCGGTCGGCACTGGAATCTGTAGCAGGTTTCGCGCTTGCTTCGGCCTGACTGCCATCAGAGGCACCGGCTGCCGGAGCATCGCTTGGCGCACCCGAGGGTTTGGTTAACGGGGTGGGAAGGGCCTGTGAGAAGAACTGATTTTGTCCGCCTGCGGATTTTTCGGCCTCTTCAACCGGCGGAATATCGGCACGAGCCAGCTCTCTCTCAACACCACTGGGGGTGACTGATTGAGTGTAGGCTGCCACGTTGGTGGCGTTTTGTTGTGCCGCTGGTATCAACATACTGCTGCTTTTCAGACCTCAATGTCGATGATGCTGCCGATGGTTTTACTGCCCACCTCCAACACTTTGGCGGAGGCTTCTACTTGTATCTTGCTTTGCAGCAAACTCACGGCAGATTCGGTTAAATCTGCTGCAGGATCCTCGGAAGTGGCAACCTGTGCGATATTGGCACTGGCTTTGTTCATATCTGACAGGCCCTTTTGGATTCCTGCCACGCCATTGTTCAATATGGATCCTGATCCAATCACCATAACTGCTTTCCTCTTAGAGGCTATTGTATCACCCGAGTTCCGGACGGTTCTCCGGCACATGTACAAGTATAGTGGGAAAACTCAAATTGCGCACAAATCAACCAATACGCACATTTGTTAAGCCTTTGAATTAGCAGGAAATGACGGTTTTTTAATGCGAAAGATCTATAAAGACGCCCCGCCTAATAGCAAATCAATATCAAGATGCTGTACTAACTCAGCCGAAGTTGCGTCCGGCGCATGAGGAATTACCCCCAAACAAGGGGCAGGAAGCATGGATCTCAGGGTTTGGATATTTTCTTCCACCATGGCAGCCGCAGGGTCTATGCAGTTGGCCACCCAACCCGCCAGGGGCAACCCGGCAGCGGCGACCGCCTGGGCCGTCAACAGGGCGTGATTCAAACAACCCAGGCGCACCCCCACCACCAAAATTACGGGCAAATTTAGCTCTTTCACCAGGTTTGCCAAGGTCTCACGCTCATTTAATGGCACCAGCCAGCCGCCAGCACCTTCTATCAAGGTGACCTCGGCGGGCGTCATCAGGGCTCCGCGAATCAACCCGGCCAGCCTGTCTACGGATAGGCGCCGTCCTTCCTGCGCAGCCGCCAGATGCGGCGCTATGGCAGACTGCAATGCAATGGGGTTCACTTGTTGATAGGGCAATGGCTGGGTCATGGCTTGACGTAAGCGGTTGGCATCATCATTTCGCCATTCACCCTCTTCCATCTCACAACCGGCCGCCACCGGTTTCAGCGCCAGTGTGCGTAAGCCTTTCTGTTTGAGGGCTTCGAGCAGCAACACCGTCACGAAGGTTTTACCCGCATCGGTATCGGTTCCGGTTACGAAAAAGCGCTTTCTCATCTCTGGTTGATTCATCGGTAATACCCATTAGTCCTTTTGCAGACTGATCACCAGGTAGTGCCAACTGGCAGGTAACAAACCCTGATGATTACGAAAATGTTCATAGTTGCTCATCATCTGGAACACGGTTTTCTTACCCGTGAGCGAGTGCGTGCGATTATTGATAACCTGATGGGCGCCGAGGGTTTTCAGCTCACGGGTTAACTCTCTAACGGTATCGTAATAGACCATGTTGAGCTTTTCCTGCAGCTCCATCAGCGTGAACGGTGACGCATCCAGGCTGCGTTTCACTGCATCGACGGTCATAAATTCATTCACATGCTGATAGCGGCTATCGGCCTTGCGCCAACTGAGCTTGAGTTCACGCAGAGTGTTTTCCACGGGGACAGAAAACACAAAACGGCCTCCGGGGCGCAGTAATGTAAAAACATCTGAGAGAACCTTATCCAGATCCTCACACCACTGCAGGGCGAAACTACTGAATATCAGATCAAATTGCTCTGCCTCAAAAGGCAGCTGCTCTGCATCACCGCACACAAACCGGTTTATGACGCCGCGCTGATCATTGTGACGGGCCACTTCCAACATACCGGGGGCCAGATCCAGTGCCGTGATGTGTTGCGCGTAGCACTCCAATGCCACCGTGAGTGCACCGGTTCCACAGCCAATATCCAAAGCGGTATCAACTTTGAGTGCCGAGGCTTTCAACAGGTCCAGCATGGCTTCGCCCACCTGGCGCTGCACATGAGCAACGCTGTCGTAGTGGGGTGCAGCACGGCTGAACGAATGGGCAATGGCTTTTTTGTCGATGGTCATGTCAGACCACGCTCCTGGAAGAAGTCATGACAGGCTGCCATAAACAGATCCGGTGCCGACAAAAAGGGAATGTGTGCAACGCCTTTGATGATGGCGGTTTGAGCCTGTGGCTGCAGCCGAGCAACGGCCTCACTCACCCCCACCGGCACCAAATGATCCCGCTCACCGAACACATGCAGGGTAGGACACTGGATGCTGGGCAAGTCGTCGCGCAAATCAACTTGTTGCAATATCCGCAATCCACCCACCAAGGCATTGCGGGAGGGAATGCCATGAAAATACACCAGATCCTTCAATGCCCGTATGTCACGTTTGATGGTGTCGCTGCCCTTGCACTGCAATGACAGAAAGCGAATCAACGTGCCTTCTGCGTCTTCTTGCAGGAGTGTAAAAAACGCGTCCAGCACTTCTGCTTTCATGGCCACAGGCCAATGCTCATCTGCTATAAATTTGGGTGTGGATGCCACGGTAATTAAAGCTAATACCCGCTGCGGGAAGCGAGCGGCGGCGCGCATGGCTACCATGCCGCCAAGGGACCAGCCCATCCACAAGGCTTGCGGTGGTGCCACCGCCAATACGTGATCCACCAGATAGTCGAGTGTGTACTCGCCGCCGGGAATCGGGCTGCGGCCCAGCCCCGGCAGATCAATCACCGTTACCTGAAATCGTTCCAGTAACACAGGCATCACATCATCCCACACCAGGCTGTGCATACCCCAGCCATGCAACACCACCAGTTCTGGAGGGTGTTCCACATTACCGGTGCAACGATAGCGATCGTGGTATAGGGTCAAAGCCATACTGCGGCAAACTCCTTAGATTGTATTAGTTAGAGGCCAGCGCGTTCAGCAAGTCATCAATGTCCTGTTCGCTGTGAGCGGCGCTCAGGGTTATGCGCAGCCGAGCAGCATTGGCTGGCACCGTTGGCGGTCGAATGGCGCCCACTAAAAACCCTCGCTCCAGCAGTGTCGCGCTGAGCTGTAACGCTTGTTCCGAATCATGCACCAGCAATGGCTGGATCGCGGTAGTGGAGGGCATCATGGGCAGGCCCATTGCCAAAGCGCCTCGGGTAAATCGACCGATCAAATCCTGTAAGCGCTCTACACGCCAACGCTCCGCCGCCAGAACTTCCAGGCTGGCCAGGCTGGCAGCAGCAACCGACGGCGGCATAGCGGTGGTGTAAATATAGGAACGTGCTGACTGAATCAGAAACTCGATCAGATCCTCACTACCGGCAACAAACGCTCCGTAACTGCCCAGCGCTTTCCCCAAAGTACCCATATAAACCGGCACCTGTTCCAGGCCCAGATCATATTCACGTAAACACCCGTGCCCCTGCCCTAACACACCCAGGCCGTGGGCATCATCCACCATCAGCCAGGCATTCTGCTGCTGGCACAGATGGGCCATGTCCTGCAGTGGCGCTATATCGCCGTCCATACTGAACACAGAATCCGTGGCCACCAGAACGCGGCCACCTGCCTGTTGCAGTCGCTGCTGCAAACTGCCCAGATCATTGTGGTGATAACGTTGCAGCTGGCCGCGGCTCAATTGCGCGCCATCCAGCAGCGAGGCGTGATTGAGCTTGTCCTGTACTACCGTGTCACCGCGTTCCAACAGGGCGCTGATCACCCCCAAGTTGGCCATATAACCGGTAGAAAACAACAACGCCCGTGGCCGCCCCACCCACTCGGCAAGACGCTCCTCCAACTCATGATGCACACGACTGTGGCCAATCACTAAATGGGAGGCACCGCTGCCGAAACCGTATTCCGCTGCAGCCTTTTGACTGGCAGCAACCACAGCAGGATGGTTCGCCAACCCCAGGTAATCGTTACTGCTGAAATTCCGCAGCGTTTTACCATCGCATTGGATGTGCGCCTGCTGCGGAGATTCCAGCACCCGGCGCTGGCGATACAGATGCTGGTCACGTCGCGCCTGTAATCGCTGCGCCAACTGAAATGGATCGCTCATGATCCGATGTTAGTGGCTCATTTTAGGGCAATCTTTGTGAGGCTGAGGCGCGCCTGTGTTGCGGCTGGCGTCCACAAACAGGTGTGCATTTTTTTGATGTTCAACCGCACCCAGAATGGCTGCTTCGTTCGCTTCGTCGCTGGCGGCCGCCTGCAGCTGCAGTGGCTTGATGCCCAGTTTATTGAACAACTGCATATCGGATGACGCCTCTGGGTTGCTGGTGGTCAGCAAACGTTCGCCGTAAAAAATCGAGTTGGCACCCGCCATAAAACACATGGCCTGCATTTGCTCATTCATGGTCTGGCGGCCGGCGGACAAACGCACAGAAGACTCAGGCATCAGAATACGGGCAACGGCGATGTTACGAATAAAATCGAATGGATCCAGATCGTCGACATTCTCCAGCGGAGTGCCTTCGATTTTTACCAGCATGTTAATAGGTACACTTTCAGGATGGTCCGGCAAATTGGCCAACTGCATCAATAGGCCAGCACGGTCACGGGCGGTCTCACCCATACCCAGAATGCCACCGCAACAAACCTTCATCCCGGCCTCACGTACGTTCGACAGTGTATCGAGGCGATCCTGATAGGTGCGGGTGGTAATAATGGAATTGTAATGCTCGGGGGAGGTATCCAGGTTGTGGTTATAGTAGTCCAGCCCAGCATCCGCCAAACGAGTCGCTTGATCCTGATCCAGCATGCCCAACGTCATGCAGGTTTCCATGCCTAAGGATTTCACTTGCTTGACCATATCCAGCACATAGGGCATGTCTTTTTCACGGGGGGAGCGCCAGGCCGCCCCCATGCAGAAACGGCTGGCCCCGGAGGCCTTGGCTTCTCGAGCCTGCTCCAACACCCGCTGAATCTCCATCAGCTTTTCCTTCTCAAGCCCGGTGTTGTAATGACCACTCTGAGAGCAATATTTGCAGTCTTCAGGGCAGGCACCGGTTTTGATGCTGAGCAAGGTGCTGATCTGCACCGCATTAGGGTCGTGATACTGGCGGTGCACCGTCTGAGCCTTAAACAGCAGATCATTGAAAGGCAGATCAAACAGATCCTGAATTTCTTTAAGAGTCCAATCGTGGCGTACGGCTTCTACCGGGTTCTGCTGCGCGGTCATGTGTCAGGCCTCATGTGTGCAAATTCTTTAAGGGGTGGCTGTCTTTCTTACTATGGGCAAACCTTTATAGGTAAACCCCGCCTAATAACCGAGCAGTTTAAAGGCCTTCATACCTTTGTCAACTTGCACTTTAATTCAAAAGTTTACATGTGATCAATAATCAACCTAACTATGTTTTTCTGCCTACTGTGCCACGGCATCAACCGACCTGATCAGGATCTGTGTGCTGCCTGCACTCGAGAACTGCCCTGGAACCAGCACCACTGTGAGCGCTGCGCTGAACCCTGGCCGGATCCATTTGAAGGGCTCTGCCAACATTGCGTATCGGATGAGCCGTACTTCGACCAGTGCTACACGCCGTTTGTCTACCAATTTCCGCTGGATCAACTGATTCTACAAGGCAAAGGCAGCAAACGGGCTGAGCTGCTGTTCGTGTTGGCCAGACTGTTTGCAGACCAGGTAAAAACTGGGGGCTTAACCCTGCCGGATCTGATTGTGCCAGTGCCTCTGCACCCAAATAAACAGCACATTCGAGGTTATAACCAAGCCGGTGTGCTTGCCCAACTGGTGGGGCGTAAACTTGGGGTTCCTGTGCGCCACGACTTAATCACCAAAGTGCGAGAGCCCAAACAACAGAAAACCCTGTCCCGCTCCGGCCGCCAGCAAAACATTCAAAGGGCTTTTCGTATCGAACGAGCGGCACTGAGGTCACTCACACCCCCTGCTCACCATATCGTGCTGATGGACGATGTCATCACAACAGGAAGCACACTGAACCAACTGGCCAGGCAACTGCGCAGCAGCGGCGTGGAGCGGGTAGACGGCTGGGCCATCGCTCGCACGGCCAAAATTCAGCCCCAACTGTCATGATCCGGTTGTGGTAGGATGCGGACTTCGATTTGAGGATATCCCGCTCTCCATGACCGACATTGAATTACACCCGAATTACGATCACCTGTCCCCCGATGTGGTGATCAGCGCTGTAGAGTCCCTTGGCCTCCTGTCGGACGCCCGCATCTTTCCCCTCAACAGCTATGAAAACCGGGTTTATCAGGTGGGCATCGAGGAGGCAGAGCCGGTCATTGTAAAGTTCTACCGCCCCCTGCGGTGGAGCGACGAAGCTATTCTAGAGGAACACCGCTACTCCCAGGATCTGGCTGATTTGGAGATACCTGCGGTGGCCCCCATGCAATTCAACGGCACCACCCTGCACAGATTTCAGGGCTACCGGTTTGCGGCCTTCCGTCGACAAGGCGGCCAGGCCCCGGAACAAGATGACTTCGATCAGTTGTTATGGCTGGGGCGACTGCTGGGCCGCATACACAATGTAGGTGGCACGACGCTGTTCCAGGCTCGCCCTACACTCTCGATTCAGCGCCTGATCACAGAGCCTGCGGAATTCCTGCTGGACAACCCATTTTTACCCCAGTACCTGAAGCCACGTTATCAGGAGCTGATCAACGACTTTTCCAGCCGATTCCAAAGCGCTTTCGAAGTAGCCGACCCGCAATGGATTCGCTGCCATGGCGATTGCCATATCGGCAATATCCTGTGGCATCGTGAAACCGGGCCTTGGTTTGTGGATTTCGACGATTGCCAGAACGCACCGGCAGTTCAGGATCTCTGGATGCTGCTGGCAGGCAGTCGCCATGAGCAGATTGCCCAGTTCAGCGAACTCCTGGATGGCTACGAGGAATTTAACGATTTCAATCGACGGGAGCTGCAACTGATTGAGCCCCTGCGCACCATGCGTATGATCTATTACGCAGGTTGGCTGGCTCGCCGCTGGGATGATCCCGCCTTCACCAGTAACTTCACCTGGTTCAACACCGAAAGCTATTGGCAGCATCATGTGGGCAGCCTGGAAGAACAGCGCATGCTGCTGGATGGCGAGCCCTTCAGCCTTTTTTAACTCCCCCGCCAAACACAACGCAAAAGCCCGACAGTGTTTGCCGGGCTTTCTGATTGAGCGCTACTACAGAGAAACCAACTTAAATATCCGCCTGGACACCTAAGCGGCCTTTTTCAGCTGAGGCTCATCTGGCAAGCGGTCAAACAGCTCCTTAAGAGACTGTACCGGCTGCCCCAGCTTCTCACCATCATCAATAAAATGTTTCAGCATCATCCGAGTTTGCGGAGCCGTTTTAACAAACTGGAATTTCACATAAGATTCCGCATCCATCGGCGACAGAAAGCGCATGACTGGCAACGCCATTTTCACCCAAAACAGACTGAACAACCGCTCAGTCCAGTTCAAACGACGGCCAAATTTTGCGGCCACAATAGCCAGCGCCTCTCGGGCAGCTCCCACCGCCAAATCCAGCGAATTACTGATGCGAAGTTTATTGAAAGACCAATTCTCCATTTCCAGCAATGCCACCAATGGAATCATCATTGCAGAACGATCCGCATAGATCCGGGAGGCATCTTGCTCTACTTTGACATTGAAACGGCCAGAGGACATCGCACTCATGACGCCGGGCAAACGATGCTCGTTACCTGAAAATTCCGCAGGCATCATCGGTAACACCAGATAGGCGACGCCGTTTTTAGTTGCGTCAGGGTGGTAATCAGGCAGATCCGGCAACGGGGTCTGATAGCTGATAAAATTCACAATGCCACAGACCACCTGCTCCTTGGGGAAGATACTGTAAACGTAATCGCGGTCATCCAGATCCGGTTGCAACATCACCACGGTGGCATCACCGATAACATCTCGCAATTGCGCCAGCCATTCACCACGCAGATCTGCAGACGACACCGTCAGCCAAACCTGATCCCAGCGCGTCTGTTTGAGGCCATCAAATTGAGTATACACACCATCGGCACTAAACTGTTCCGCAGCACCCAAGCCACTGCGTCGACACCGGTAAAGCGTAAATCCTTTTTCGCATTCTTCTTTGTATTTTTCTTTTACGAAGTAAGAGACGGAAGCGCCACCACGCTGCAGGAAGTGACCATAAACCTGGCCTACGGCACCCGCGCCTACTATTAATGCTGTTACCACGTTATATATCCCTCCGTTAGTCACAGACCATTCGATATAAACACAGGGAATGTAGGGTCACAAGGTATTGATTTGGGTTAATGCTGTAATTTTTATATCATGTTGTTCTAATAGGTTATTGTTGAAAACTGAAACTTATATCCATTCGCTATGCGCCCGCGCAAAGCCAACCCTAAGAGCATTAACTTACTGTTATGGCAAAGAAAATCAAATTGAAAGAGCTATCAGAGGCAGTCAACAAGTGTGATCGTTGCCATAAGTCGAAATGCTGCCAGTATGTCACCCAGAACATAGACAAACCCACCACCATGAAGGACTTTGATCTGCTGCTGTGGCAGATCTCCCACAAAAACATCCATATTTTCAAGGATGATGACGGCTGGTTCCTATTGGTATTAAGCCAATGCACCCATTTACAGAGTGATGGGCGCTGCGGCATTTACGAAGTTCGACCACTGATTTGCCGTGATCACAGCAACGATTACTGCGAATACGATGTCAGCATCAAGGACGGTAGCGATTTGTATTTCTCCGGCTACGATGACCTGAACACCTATTGCCGCAAACGCTTCAAAAGCTGGGATAAACGCTTCCAGAAGAAAAGCTGGAAAAAGAACGCCGCACCGATGGTGTAACAGAACCGGGGCATACACCGGGCATATCAATGACAGACAAACAAAAAAGGGCCTCAAAGGCCCTTTTTGTTTGTTGCTGAACTCCGCACCTGCGCTTTACTCTTCTGCAGCCGCCGCAGATTCCTCTCCATTAACACCGAAACGAAGGCCGTTTTTAAGAACATCACGCCCATCTTCAGGGAACGCAGATCGAGGCGTCTCCCGCTCGATGTTCCCATATTGATCAATACGCAAACTCAGGTTACGCATCTGATTGTATTTCTCCTGACTCGCTTCATTAGCTGCTTGGTCATTCCGAATGATGGTCGGCTGCAGGAACAGCAGCAAATTACGCTTCACGATTTTCTGGCCTGTCGCTCTGAACAACGCCCCCAACAAGGGAATATCACCCAACAGTGGCACCTTGTTGACGACCTCTTCCATATCATCGCGCACCAAACCACCCGTCACAATGATTTCACCGTCGTTGGCCAAAATCACGGATTTCACAGAGCGCTTCTGAGTTGAGATGTCGGCAGCACCGGTGATAGTTTCATTACTGACATTGGAAACCTCCTGCACCAACTGCAAACGCACGACATTACCGTCATTAATCTGCGGGGTGACCCGCAATGTCAAACCAACATCCTGACGCTCGATGGTTTGGAACGGGTTATCGTTATTACTGCTCAGGCTGGTGCCGGTAATAAAGGGCACGTTCTCACCCACAATGATTTCCGCTTCCTCGTTATCGAGGGTCATAATACTTGGGGTAGACAGCAGGTTGGTGTTGGAATTGGATTCCACCGCCTGAATCACAATGCCCATTTTTGTGCTGCCATTCTGATTGGCACCACCGGCCAGCAAACCTGAAAACGAAGTACTGGTATCAGAACTGTCACCACTACCACCATCAATCAACCCAGCGATAGAGGAGAGAGACAATTGGCCAGGCACCGCAAGGCTGGTTCCGCCGACACCTTTTTCCGGGTTGCCATACCCCCACTGCACACCCAGCGCCTCGCTGGCAGTGCCCGCCACTTCAACAAAAGCAGCCTCGATCAATACCTGCGCTCTGCGCACATCCAATTGATCCACGATATTGCGAATCTCAGCCAGATCGGCTGGCGCTGCACGAACAATCAGGGCGTTCAAAGTCTCATCGGCCTGAATCGTAATATCACTGGCGTTTGCAACAGGAGCAGAAGACGCCAATGTGGCTGCAGCCTTGCCCGAAGATCGACCAGAAGACTTACCACCCCCTGTAGCCGACTGCCCCGACACCAAAGCACTCAATATCTCCGCTACCTTTTCTGCCTCAGCATGGCGCAGATAAATCACCTGAGTCGAACCGCTGTTTTCAACGGGTCGATCCAAGTCCACCAACAAGGCTTTCACCCTGGCACGAGCAGACTTTTCACCACGCAGAATCAAGCGATTGGTGCGCTCCTCGGCCACAACACGGACTCGAACATTGCCGCTGCTGCGAGACGATTTTTTGCTGCTACCGGTTTCAACGGGCGTAAGCTGCTCGAGGGTTTTAACCACATCACCCACCCACGCATATTTCAGTTGAACCACTTCGACTTCTTCACTTTCAGCGCTGTCGATACGCTTTATGATCTCGATAATACGGGCAATATTATTAGCATGATCGCTGATGATCAGCGCGTTGGCAGAACTCACCGCCGCCAGGTGGCCATACTGTGGCACCATCGGACGCAAAATCGGCACCAGCTCTGTGGCATTGGTATTTTCAACCGGAATCACGCGGGTCACCATCTTCTCGTTACCAAGGCCGGAGCCGCCCAATGGCAGATCTTCCTGCTTGGCACCTTGTGTTGGCACAATTTTAACCACACTACCGGTTTTTACCGACGCGTAACCATGAATCCTCAGCACACTCTGGAACATGTCAAAGATGTCGCTGGAAGACATTTCAGTATTGGATACAACCGTGACCTCACCCTTAACCCGCGGGTCAACGATAAAGCTGTAGCCGGTAATATCCGACACCTGCTCAATGAAGGTGCGGATGTCCGCTTTCTTCATATTGATCTTCCATGCGCCCTCTTTGTCTGTTGCTGCCCACGCAACAAGAGGCATCATCAATACCAAGCTCAACGCTACCATTGCCCGCGTCATTTTCATCTTGATCTCGCTTCCGACCCACCGCTTATTCATATTCGATTGTCCAAACACTTCGTGTTGCTTACAGCCCCGGAAGGGCGTACTCAGAATCAAATTGACGACCATTGCGTTCCATGGAAACACGCACAGTCCCATCCTGCATCACTTGTTCTATGAGCGTTACATCCTGGGAAGGGTCACCAACGTTTCGACCATTCACCGCCAAGATAATATCACCAGGCTTTGCACCCACCGCAGCCAGCATCGGGTTGGGGTTCTCCGCAACGCGATAACCGCGCCCGTTATTGGATGCCAAGCCGAATTGGCTGAGCAGCTCACCCGGATCCTGCGCAATCTGATCGCGAAGTGTGCTGACCATCTGTTCTGCCATGGCAGACTGAGCCTGCTTGGTTATACCTGCACGATCGCCACCAAAACCGGGGCGCGAATTGGGCGCACGACCACTGGTGGACGACGTTCTGGAGCTGCGACTGGTGCGACTGCGGCTGCTACTGGAATCGCCGCTTGACCTAGTCAGCCCGCCTTTACTGTTCTCGGGGAAATACAATGCTTCCAACTGACCATTTCGATTCAACAGCACTCGATCCTGAAACACGGCGGCCAACGTCACATTACCGGGCACCTTGTCACCGACGTGGTACAGCTCGCTGTCTTTGCGGGATTCGGCGATCATAGCCGTAGATCGCTCTTCAACCGGCGCAACAAACACCGCTTGCAGTTCCAGGCTCAAACGCGTTTTAGGGGCATCCACATCTTTAGGTTGATCGTTCTTAACGACTTTCTGGCCTTCACGACCAAACAACGACCACATGGAAATAGCTGAGGTATCGACTTTATCCTGACGCCCCATTGGCTGACCGATCTGGCTCTGCTGGCCATACAGCAATGGTGGTGCGCCGACGGAAGTGTCCACAAAGAGATAGGCGAGCTTCACCAGCACGAAGGCTGTTGCAATCACCAGGATCACACAGGCAGTGCTGTTGGCTCTTTTCACCCAAGGATTTAATTGGGTATCCGCTGTCAAAATCGTCTCCTGACGTTCAGGGTGCTTATTCTTGTTATATGAACCTCACTTTACCTTAAGGTTCAACGCTTGCGAATAAGACCGTACTCTTTAATAACAGATTAGCATTCAATACTTACAATGCCTTAAAAGGGTAAAGGCTGCTGCATATTGGCCAGCACTTTATTATCATCCCCACCAGGGCTCATGCCTGCCAAACTCAAGACCCTCTGCAATACTTTTAAGCTGCCCAGGCCCTTTTCTGGCAAAAGGCCCAGCTCACCCAGCAGCTGATTACCACGAGCTTCTGTTACGGTCAGATAAAGGTTGCCCTCTTCTTCACGAACTTGCCCGTTTACTGGAGGAAAATCAATAGGATTGCGGGAACCGCGCCCCGGAGCAGTCACCGAACCACCACTCCAGCTAATCATACCTTCTGCGGTCGTGATGGTGGTTCCGGACAGGTTTATATTGACCTCATCGACCTTGAGCACGCCGGAGGCTGAAATACCGAATTCCCTGAGGGACTGATCCAGCATGGAAGCCTGTACGTCACCATTTAGGTGCGTGATGCCTTTGCCCCACAAACCCCAATGGCCACCACCGGTGATCTGAAAAGCATTACCTTCAAGGTGCAATCCAACCGCCAATTCTCCCAACAGCAGGCGATAGCCTTTGAGCCGCCAATCCAACACCACAGGCCCTTGCAACACGGGGGTTCGCACATTGGCCAACGCATATCCGTTCCAAACCGTGCCGCCAACCCGTTCCACCTGCAACGGAGAACCTTGGAGCGATCCGGATACGGCATTCCACAGAAGACTGGCGGGCAACAGTGCGATAGCAAAAACAATGCAGGAAAGCACGCCTACAAGAATCAGATTGCGTATTTTCATGGCTCGGGACGGAAGGGAGTCCCTCTCCTTAACTTCTAGCTTATTCTTATTAGTTTACGCCAAGAGGCCAGCTTAACATACTTTGTTAACCCGGCCCCATTGCCAGAGAGGACATAATTTACTTAGAACGGGATATCGTCTTCAAAATCTGAACCCGCAGGTGACGGGCTGGGAGCACTGCTGCTGGCCGCAGGTGCAGGGGCTGAGCCCCGCGCTTCAGGCATCTGGTCATAACCGGAAAATCCATCATCCGAGCCACCGCCAGCACCACCACGAGAATCCAGCATTTGCATTTCAGACGCCACGATTTCCGTGGTGTAACGATCCGAGCCGCTCTGATCCTGCCATTTACGGGTGCGCAGGGCACCTTCGATATACACTTTGGTGCCCTTTTTTAGATATTCGCCAGCAATCTCAGCCAAGCGATTGAAAAACACCACCCGATGCCATTCCGTGCGCTCCTGCATCTGGCCTGAATTCTTGTCTTTCCAGGTTTCACTGGTGGCAATTGAAATGTTAGTCACAGCACCGCCACTGGGCAGATACCGAGTTTCAGGCTCCTGCCCCAGATTGCCCACCAAAATTACCTTGTTCACTCCGCGTTGTGCCATGAGAATCTCCCGTTATAGCAATGCTTATTCTGTATTCAGGCCGGTTCGGCCTGACTTTGTAATGTCGGTTGAGACAATCGCATCAATTGTTCTCTATCCAGACGCGCGTTGTCCACCTTTAAATAGGCGGCCCGATCTTCCTCAATCACCACGGCCTCCTCAACCCCAACGACCGTCATCAAGCGTGATGCCCAAACACCAGAGTCCAGATCGCCTTCCCCGGACAATGGCAAAGTCACACTTTGCAGGTAGGGTGGCTGCTTCATACCCAGCGCAAACAACAGCCAAACCGCTGCCATGCCACTGGCCATCAGATAGACAGCGCCATCGCCATAATGACCCATCAACCATCCGCCACCGGCCCCTCCTACAAACGCGCCCAGGAACTGACAGGAAGAGTACACCCCCATCGACGTGCCCTTAAAGCCAGGAGCCGCCAGTTTGCTGACCAGAGAAGGCAATAACGCCTCCAGCAGATTAAACCCCCAGAAAAACACAAACAAACCCGCCGCAATGGACCAGACACTGTCATGCCACTGACTGAGAGAAAACAGCGATAACACCAGCAACACGATGGCCACCAGAAAGACCTGCTTAATTTTGCGGGCTTTCTCTGCCACGATCATCATCGGTAACATTAAGACAAACGACAGGAAAAGAATGGGCAAATAAACCACCCAATGCTGCTCCTTCGCAATGGCAGCATTATTGAGCAACCAACCCGGCAGCACCACAAAAGACGCCGTCAACATCATGTGCAGCACGAATACGCCCAGATCCAGGCGCAACAAATCAGCATCCTTCAATACATCCGAGAACTGCGCCATCACAGGCCGCGTATCCCGATACACCCGCCGCATATCCGGTGAAGGCACAACCCACAACGTCAAGGCTATCCCCAGCCCCGCCAACACGGCAGTAAAGATAAACAGGCCTTCCAGCTGGAACCAACCCGACAGGACAGGCCCCACCACCAGCGCCAGCGCAAACGACATACCGATACTGGCACCCACCATGGCCATGGCCTTGGCTCGTTGATCATCCCTGGTTAAATCCGTCAGCAGGGCCATGATGGCACTGGCTATGGCACCGGCACCCTGCAAGGCACGCCCGGCAATAACCCCATATATAGAATCTGCCTCGGCCGCCACCAGGCTGCCGACCAAAAACACCAGCAAGCCCATGACAATCACAGGCTTACGCCCAATGCGATCGGACAACAAGCCAAACGGGACCTGCAACATGGCCTGGGTCAGCCCATAGGCTCCGATGGCCAAGCCGATCAAGCCAGGTGTAGCGCCAACCAAACTTTCGCCATAGAGCGCAAATACCGGCAAGATCATGAACAATCCCAGCATTCTCATTGCAAACAGGCTAGCGAGGGACCAAGTGGCCCTAATTTCAAAGGAATTCATAACAGCTTTATACAACCAAACAGGGCGATGATTCTATCACCTATGGCCCAGCTCTCGTAGAGCCATGAACGACTATCCGTCCACTTATTCCTCATATTCAAACTTCAAGCTGAACAAGGCCCAATGCCGCTAGTGTGACCAACCCAATATCTCTATACTTGCGGGTTTATTTTGCAGGGGGTTACTGATGGACACCATTCAAGTTCGCGGAGCACGTACGCACAACCTGAAAAACATCAACCTGGACATTCCCAGGGACAAGTTCATCGTAATTACCGGGCTGTCCGGTTCTGGCAAATCATCCCTGGCCTTCGACACCCTCTACGCCGAAGGCCAGCGCCGTTATGTGGAATCTCTATCCACCTATGCCCGCCAGTTCCTGTCTCTGATGGAGAAGCCCGATGTAGACCACATCGAAGGCCTCTCTCCTGCCATCTCCATCGAGCAAAAAAGCACGTCACACAACCCGCGATCCACCGTGGGCACCATCACCGAGATCTACGATTACCTGCGTCTGCTCTACGCTCGGGTAGGCACACCCCGCTGCCCGGATCACGATCTACCGCTGGAAGCCCAGACCATCAGTGAGATGGTCGACGAGGTCATGGCGCTGCCCGGCGACAAACGCTACATGCTGTTGGCACCCGTGATCCAGGATAAGAAAGGTGAACACCTGCACCTGTTTGAAGAATTAAGAGCAGACGGCTTCATCCGCGCCCGCATCGACGGCATCGTGGTAGACCTGGATCAGCTGCCCAAAATCGACAAGAAAAAGAAACACACCATTGAAGTGGTAGTGGATCGATTTAAAGTTAAAGAAGACATGGGGTTACGTCTGGCAGAATCGTTTGAAACCGCCATCAACCTCGCCGGCGGTACCGCCGTCGTCACCAATATGGATGACGAAAAAGAATCCCTGCTGTTTTCCTCCAAATTTGCCTGCCCGGTCTGTAACTACAACCTGAGCGAACTGGAACCGCGGCTGTTCTCATTCAATAACCCGGCCGGAGCCTGCAGCACCTGTGACGGGCTCGGCGTCAACCAATTCTTCGACGAAGACGCCATCGTGGTATCCGCAGACCTCAGCCTGGCGGAAGGCGCTATCAAAGGCTGGGATCGCCGCAGCGTCTATTACTTCCAAATGCTCAAATCCCTGGCGGAGCACATCGGCTTCGACATCGACAAACCGTTCGGAAAACTGACCAAAAAAGCCCGCAGCATCATATTACAAGGCACCGGAAACGATCCTGTTCCATTCCGCTACCTGAACGATAGGGGCGATGTCATTACCCGCAACCACCCTTTCGAAGGCATCATTCCCAATATGGAGCGCCGCTACCGGGAAACAGAATCCGATGCCGTACGGGAAGAGCTGGCCAAATACCTCAGCATAGCGGACTGCCAAAGCTGTCACGGCTCCCGCCTGAACCGTGCCGCTCGCAACGTCTACATCGAATCCGTGCCGCTGCCTGAGGTGGTGAAATTGCCAGTAGGAGACGCCCTCACCCACTTCAAAGCGCTCAAACTAACAGGCAAAAAAGGCGAAATTGCCGAGAAAATACTCAAAGAAATCCGCGAGCGCCTGCAGTTTCTGGTAAATGTCGGCCTCGAATACCTCTCCCTCAACCGCAAAGCAGAAACCTTATCCGGTGGCGAAGCCCAACGAATTCGACTGGCTAGCCAAATCGGTGCCGGACTGGTAGGGGTTCTCTATATCCTCGACGAACCCTCCATAGGCCTGCACCAACGCGACAATGAGCGCTTACTGGCCACCCTCACGCGCCTGCGGGACATGGGTAATACCGTTATCGTGGTAGAGCACGACGAAGACGCCATCCGCGCTGCAGACTTCATCATCGACATCGGCCCAGGTGCAGGCGTACACGGCGGCGAAGTGCTCCGCGCCGGCAGCCTCGAGCAAATCATGTCATGCCGCAAATCCATCACTGGCCAGTATCTGAAAGGCACCAAGGCCATCGAGATTCCTGCCCAGCGCACCAGCAATGACCCAGATCGCCAACTACAAATTCACGGCGCCCACGGCAACAACTTGCAGAACGTAAACCTAAGCCTGCCCGTGGGCCTGATGACCTGCGTAACCGGTGTATCCGGCTCAGGCAAATCCACACTGATTAACGGCACTTTATTCCCACTGGCGGCCACACTACTGAATGGCGCAACCACTCTGAAACCGGCCCCTTACGGAGAATTCCACGGTATCGACCACTTCGACAAAGTAGTCGACATAGACCAAAGCCCAATCGGCCGAACCCCCCGATCAAACCCCGCAACCTATACAGGCCTGTTTACACCCATTCGCGAACTGTTTGCAGGCACTCAGGAAGCGCGCTCACGAGGCTATACGCCGGGCCGTTTCAGTTTTAACGTCAAGGGTGGTCGCTGCGAAGCCTGTCAGGGCGATGGCGTCATTAAAGTAGAGATGCACTTTTTGCCTGACATGTACGTACCCTGCGATATCTGCAAGAGCAAACGCTACAACCGAGAGACCCTCGAGATTCGCTATAAAGGCAAAAACATAAGCGAGCTACTGGATATGACAGTAGAAGACGGCCTGGAGTTCTTTGAAAACGTCCCGGTTATCGCGCGCAAACTGCAAACCCTGGTGGACGTCGGCCTGTCCTATATCCGCCTCGGACAATCAGCAACCACCCTTTCCGGTGGCGAAGCCCAGCGCATCAAACTGTCCAAGGAGCTTTCCAAACGGGACACGGGCAAAACACTTTATATACTTGACGAACCCACTACCGGCCTTCATTTCCACGACATACAACAATTGCTGACCGTACTGCATCGTCTGCGCGACAAAGGCAACACCGTCGTCATCATCGAACACAACCTCGATGTGATTAAAACAGCAGATTGGATAGTGGATTTAGGGCCAGAGGGAGGCAGCGGTGGTGGTCAGATAATCGCCGAAGGAACACCGGAACAGGTAGCAAAACTAAAAAAATCCCACACCGGTCGCTTCCTCAAGCCGCTCCTGGAAAAAAAATAGCTGCGTTCACAACTCGTTCACGCCAGACTCACGCAACGTTGACGCGCACCAGCGCATAGTCACTGCAAGCCTCGGAGCAATGGTTGCTCCGAGACCAACAGGAGAACGACTATGCATAAGATAACCACACTCAGTGCCGCCATCGCATCCACCCTCGTACTCACCGGTTGTGATGACGAAAAATACGACAAATTCTTCCCCAAAGGCGAACTACGCGTTATCCACGCATCGGTAGATGCGCCACCGGTCAATGTTATCCTCAACGGCAAGACAAGTATCGAAAACCTGGATTACGCAGAAAGCTCTGGTTTCCAAACCGTGCGCGCCGGTAGCTACCGGGTACAAGTTGAAGGCATCATTCCAGGAGGCAACGCCACCGTTATCGACGTGGATGGCTTTGCCATCAACAAAAATGCCTCCCCCACTGTTATAGCTCTTAACACCGTAAGCAGCATCGAGCCTATCGTAGTGCAAGAATCGACAGCAGCCCCCGCAGATGGAGAGGTGGCTACAGTAGTGGTTCATGGTGCATCAGCCGCAGGCGCTGTTGATATCTATTTGACCGCACCAGGTGACAGCATCAGCGGTTATACGCCTGCGTTTAATTTCGACTTCAAAGACAGCATCGATGCAGGCGCGCTGCCCACTGGAACCGTTGAAATCCAGGCAGCGATCGGCAGCACAGTTGTCTACAACTCCGGAGCGGTAGACCTAAGCCCCTTCTCTGGACAAAAAATTATGCTGGTAGCCGTTAACTCAGAAAACGACACCGAGAATAGCGCCTCACCGATCAAAATACTCGCCGTTACAGACACTGCCACCATTGAACTGAGGGATGCAGACACCCAGTTTGGCGCCAAAGTGGTACACGCGTCACCCGATGCATCCGCTGCAGCTGGCGGACCGGTTGAAGTCTTCGCAACCAGCAGCGCACTTGGAATAGCACCACTCGAGTTAATCGATGCATTCGACTACACCGACATAACCCCATCTGCCGCTAGCTATATCAATGCTCCAGCAGGAGACTACCTGTTCGATGTCGCGCCAGACACCGACTCCATCGGTGATAGCATATATACTTCTGCGAATCTCACCCTGACTTCAGGCAGCGAGTACACCGTAATCGCCGCGGGCAGGGTGACAACGTCTCCAGCGTTCTCACTACTTGCCACCCAAGATAACAACCGTTCAATCGCTACCCAAGCAAGCCTTAAGCTGACCCATGCGGCACCTGCAGCAGGAACCGTCGACGTATTCATCACAGCGGCAGGAAGCTACACCACTGCAGAAGTAGAAGCAGGCTTCGCTGGGACACCTCTGCTAGATGAATTCGCTTTCGGGGACATTACGGATTACGTCGCCGTTGCACCAGGAGCGTATGACATCAGAGTGTTGGCAGGCGGGGTAACTGCAATAAATCTAGAGGGAGTCGCGGTGAGTGGTGGCGATGTTTTGCACGCCATTGCAAGAGGCCCAAGCGAACCGTCCGGCACACCTAGCGACTTTGGAGTGATTTTACTGAGCAACTAAGGCCATTATTTATAGGCCCCGTCCAAAATACGTTGACGGTTTTTGATTGAAGCGGCTGCATTAGTCAGCCGCTTTTTCGTGCACGTCGTTTGACGTTTTCATGCCGAGGCTCAAGTACGGCCTTATTTCGTTGCAAGTGGACACAGATCGTTCAATCAGCCATACCCATCTGTCATCAAAGGCCTGATGCCATTCCGACGCAACTCATCCTAGTACCGCGATGAGTAGTATTAAAGCCCTCTGCCTGAGTGATGGATGACCACATGAGCAACAGATTCTTGAGGGGGCTCGTCTTCTAGCGACTTCCGAAGACGTTTGCAATTGTTAGGCTGGCGTTTCCGGGAATTTTTTTAAGAAGTCGTGGTTCGTCATGCTGGCTGAGACCAGTCCAGCTTACCGTGTTTTCGCAGCAATGCCAAAACGGTAGAACGGCCTTGAATACCACACTTGTTTTGAGCCTGCTTGAAGGTCGGTTCGCCTTTTTAAACAGACTCAACGACACTTAATTCAAAGCCCAGACTGCAAACGCGCTGAGTTAGCGCATTCCAGGTTTGTGGAAAGTGTTTTCCATAAAATAGGCCCCATGTGCGTGAACCTATTTCAGGATGGGACAAGGATATAAAAAAAGCCCGGTCATGACCGGGCTTTTTTTTGGCAACAGCTCGACCTATTCGTCGTCCAACTCAACCGCTTCTGCAGCAATTGGGCGATCAACCAGCTCAACATAAGCCATAGGTGCTTTATCACCGGCACGGAATCCGCATTTTAGAATGCGAATATAGCCACCGGGTCGCTCCTTGTAGCGGGGACCAAGATCAGTAAACAGCTTTCCAACCGCTTCTTTGCTACGAGTACGAGCAAAGGCCAAACGGCGGTTAGCTACACTGTCACTCTTTGCCAAAGTAATCAGAGGCTCTGCATGACGACGCAACTCTTTAGCTTTTGGCAACGTAGTTTTGATCAACTCGTGCTCTACCAGAGAAACTGCCATGTTGCGAAACATCGCTTTACGATGGCTGCTGTTTCTGTTTAATTTACGACCACTTTTACGGTGACGCATCGCTCTTTTCCTTTACAACTTGCGGCCCCGAATGCTCGGAGCAATGGTTTAACGTTTCTTCAGTACGCGCTCATCATCACGCAGACTGCCAGGAGGCCAATTTTCGAGGCGCATACCCAGAGAAAGGCCCTTAGACGCCAATACGTCTTTGATCTCAGTCAATGACTTCTTACCCAAGTTTGGGGTTTTCAGCAACTCAACTTCTGTACGCTGAACCAAGTCACCGATATAGTAAACGTTCTCTGCTTTCAAGCAATTCGCGGAGCGAACGGTAAGCTCAAGATCATCTACTGGACGCAACAAAATCGGATCAATCTCATCGCGTTCTTCAACCTTCTGCGGCTCTGACTCTTTCTCAAGATCCACAAACACGGCCAATTGCTGCTGCAGAATAGTGGCCGCTCGGCGAATAGCGTCTTCCGCATCGATAGTGCCGTTAGTCTCAAGATCGATAACCAGCTTATCCAGATCGGTACGCTGCTCTACCCGCGCACTCTCAACAACATAGGCTACTCGACGAATTGGCGAATATGTCGCATCCAGTTGCAGGCGACCAACGCCACGCGTCTCTTCTTCACTATCACGTCCGTCGGCTGGCTCATAACCGCGACCCTTCTGAATACGAAGCTTCATATTCAGCTTGGTGCCAGCACTCAAGTTGGCGATAACCAACTCTTTGTTCATGATCTCAACATCGTGGTCCAACAGAATATCGCCAGCGGTAACAATGCCGGGACCTTCCTTGTTGATACTCAATAATGCTTCACTTTTTTCATTCAAACGAACAGCGAGATTCTTGAGGTTCAACAGGATGTCAATAACGTCCTCTTGAACACCTTCAAGCGTACTGTACTCATGAACTACGCCATCAATCTCAACTTCTGTTACTGCTGCCCCAGGCATGCTGGACAATAAAATACGACGCAGCGCATTGCCCAGAGTGTGTCCGAAGCCCCTTTCCAAAGGTTCTAACGTGACCTTTGCATGGGTTTCGTTAATTTCCTGAACACCGATAGTCCTTGGTGTTAAAAACTCATTAACAGAGCGTTGCATATAGAGTACCACCTCAACCTTTTGCTTATTTATTACTTAGAATAAAGCTCTACGATTAGGTTTTCGTTGAGTTCTGAGGGAAGATCAGTACGCTCTGGTACAGCCTTGAAAACACCTTCTTTCTTCTTGGTATCCACTTCTACCCAGGACGCAAACCCACGCTGTTCCGCCAATTCCATTGCCGCGCTAACGCGCAGTTGGTTTTTGGCTTTTTCACGCACGGCTACCACATCACCAGGTGAAACCTGGAAAGAAGCCACGTTAACAGTTTGACCATTAACCATAATCGCTTTGTGGCTGACCAACTGACGGGCTTCAGAACGCGTTGAGCCGAAGCCCATACGGTAAACCACGTTATCCAGACGACCTTCCAGCAACTGAAGCAAATTCTCACCTGTGGCGCCTTTCTGACGCGCTGCTTCAGTGTAATAATTTCGGAACTGACGCTCTAGCACGCCGTATATACGACGAACTTTTTGCTTCTCACGCAACTGTGTACCGTAGTCAGACAAACGACCACGACGCTCACCGTGCATACCGGGAGCTTTCTCAGAGCGGCACTTGTTCTCATACGCACGAACACCACTCTTCAAACCAAGATCGGTGCCTTCGCGACGAGACAACTTACATTTAGGGCCTAAGTACCTAGCCATTTATAGGACTCCCATTAAACTCGACGTTTCTTAGGTGGACGACAACCATTGTGTGGAATGGGAGTCACGTCAGTAATACTGTTAATTTTATAGCCACAAGAATGCAGAGCACGTACCGCGGACTCGCGACCAGGGCCTGGGCCCTTAACCATCACTTCAAGATTCTTCAAACCATACTCTTGCGCAGCCAAGCCAGCTTTTTCAGCTGCTACCTGTGCGGCGAAAGGCGTGCTCTTACGAGACCCCCTAAAACCGCAACCACCAGCAGTAGCCCAAGAGAGGGCGTTGCCTTGACGGTCTGACAGAGTAATGATGGTGTTGTTGAAGGAAGCGTGAATGTGCGCCACACCATCAACAACTGACTTCTTAACTTTCTTACGCGTACGCGCTGTTGCTTTAGCCTTAGCCATTTAACTGATTCCTGAACGTTACGCTTTACTTACGAATTGCTTTACGTGGCCCTTTACGGGTACGCGCATTGGTCTTAGTGCGCTGTCCACGAACGGGCAAGCTGCGACGGTGACGCAGACCACGGTAGCAACCCAGATCCATCAGACGCTTGATGTTCATCGACACTTCACGACGCAAATCACCTTCTGTAGGGTGACCGGCTACTTCGTTACGTACCGCGTCAAGTTGCTCATCCGTCAACTCTCTAATCTTGGTAGCTGGGTTTATACCAACTGCTGCACAAATGGCTTGTGCCTTTGTGTTCCCGATACCAAAGATATAGGTCAGAGATATAACCGCATGTTTGTTATCAGGAATATTGACGCCTGCTATACGGGCCATCCAACTTACTCCATTTACTCGAGCTTAAAAACTGTTTATCAGCCGCGAAAGGGCGCAAAGAATATCTTCACAGCCCACAAAAATCAACTAAATAGATCTTTGTCTTATCACGAAGGTTAAATATTAGCCCTGACGCTGCTTGTGACGGGGCTCAGAACTACAAATTACCCGTACGGAGCCCTTGCGGCGTACGATTTTGCAGTTACGACAAATCTTCTTAACTGATGCCTGAACTTTCATGTCAAACTCCAAACAAGCTTAGGTTAAACCTTAACGAACTAGGCCGGTTCCGCCATAGCCTTTCAGGTTTGCTTTCTTCATCAAGGACTCGTATTGCTTGGACATCAGGTGACTTTGCACCTGCGCCATAAAGTCCATTACCACAACCACCACGATCAACAGGGAGGTCCCGCCCAAATAGAATGGTACGTTACCGAAAGCCTGCAGCCCTTGGGGCAATAAACACACTAACGTTATATAGATCGCGCCAACCAGCGTTAAGCGCCCCAACACCCCGTCAATGTACTTGGCCGTTTGCTCGCCTGGTCGAATCCCGGGAACAAATGCACCAGATTTTTTCAAATTATCCGCAACATCTCGGGGATTAAACATAATCGCCGTGTAGAAGTAGCAGAAAAACACAATCAAAAGAGCAAAAAGCAATAGATACAGCGGCTGACCCGGCCCCAAAGCCAGAGACACTTCCTGCAACCAGGCCATATTTTCATTTTCGCCAAACCACTGACCAATACTTGCTGGGAACAACAGAATACTGGTTGCAAAAATAGGTGGTATCACGCCTGCCATATTAATTTTCAAAGGCAGATGAGAACGCTGGGCTGCAAATACCTTCCTACCCTGCTGACGACGCGCGTATTCTATAGTAATTCTGCGTTGAGCGCGCTCCATAAACACCACAAAAAACACAGTAATTACGGCGACAATACCCAAAATCAGCAGAACTGCTACATTTAACTCGCCCTGTCGAGTCGCTTCCAGGGCCTGACCGATAGCCTGTGGTAAGCCTGCGACGATACCGGCAAAGATGATCATCGATATACCGTTACCGATTCCGCGCTCGGTAACTTGCTCACCCAACCACATCAGAAACATCGTACCGGTGGTCAACGTTACTACAGCAGGAAACAACCACGAGAATCCGACCGTTAAGGTGATCCCTTGCGTTTGTAGCGCCATTGCCATGCCAAGCGACTGCAAGGTGGCCAATCCCAATGTTCCGTAACGGGTGTACTGAGATATCTTGCGGCGACCAGCTTCACCTTCTTTTTTTAACTGCTCAAGCTGAGGACTCACTGCAGATAAAAGCTGCATGATAATAGACGCCGAGATGTAGGGCATGATACCCAGCGCCAATATAGACATGCGCTCCAAAGCCCCACCAGAGAACATGTTAAACAAACTCAGGATTGTGTCCTGTTGTTGCTTGAATAAATTCTGTAACTGGATTGGGTCGATGCCTGGTACCGGAATATGAGCGCCAATTCGATAAACTAGAATCGCGAAAAACAAGAATTTTAGGCGAGCCCAAAGCTCGCCCATTCCCGCTCCTTTCATATTCGGCATACCGGCCTGTTGGGGCTTGGCTGCCATATTATTCCTCTATTTTTCCGCCAGCAGCTTCGATTGCTGCTTTAGCGCCCTTAGTAGCAGGAACGCCTTTCAAGGTTACTGCCTTGGTGATATCACCGGACAGTACAACTTTTACATATTTAGTGCTGCGACGAATTACACCTGCCGCCTTCAGTGCATCAATATCGACAACGTCGCTGGTTACTTTTGCCAACTCGGACAATCGAACTTCTTCTCGAATCAACGATTTCTGAGAAGTGAAACCGAATTTAGGCAATCGACGCTGAATAGGCATCTGGCCGCCCTCAAAACCGGGCTTTATACCGCCACCAGATCTAGAAGTTTGCCCTTTAACGCCACGACCACCAGTTTTTCCCAGACCACTGCCTATGCCACGACCACGTCGTTTTGCCGCAGGCTTAGATCCGGCCGCAGGACCAATACTGTTCAATCTCATGTTATTAACCCTCAACACGAACCATGTAGTAAACTTTATTCACCATACCGCGAACAGCTGGCGTGTCTTCTACTTCAACGGTGTGACCTATGCGACGTAAGCCGAGGCCTCGTACACATGCCTTATGGCTTTCGATGCGACCAATTGTGCTTTTGGTCAGAGTCACTTTTATAGTGCTTTTGCTCATGACGATTACCCTAGAATTTCTTCTACGCTTTTACCACGCTTGGCAGCAACATCTTCCGGAGACTTCATGGATGCCAAACCTTTAACGGTTGCTCGTACAACATTCATTGGATTGGTTGAGCCGTAGCACTTCGCCAACACGTTATGAACACCCGCAACCTCTAATACGGCGCGCATCGCACCGCCAGCAATGATACCGGTACCGTCGGAAGCAGGCTGAAGATAAACCTTGGACGAACCATGCTGAGCTTTAATCTGATGCTGAAGCGTAGTTCCGTTCAGTTCAACTGAAACCATGTTACGTCGAGCGGCTTCCAACGCTTTCTGAATTGCCACTGGAACTTCACGGGCCTTTCCGCTACCAAAGCCTACTTTGCCGTTACCATCGCCAACAACTGTCAAAGCTGTAAAACCGAAAATACGTCCGCCTTTAACAACTTTTGCTACGCGGTTTACTTGAACTAACTTTTCTTGTAAACCTTCGTTTTTATCTTCAACTTTAGCCATCTTAATACCCTTTAAAACTCAAGGCCGCCTTCACGAGCAGCTTCTGCCAACGCTTGCACCCGACCGTGATATTTGAATCCGGAGCGATCAAAGGCTACCTTACCAACGCCTTTTTCTTTAGCGCGTTCTGCAATCAGTTTACCAACAGCAGCTGCAGCGTCTTTATTGCTGGTGCCGCCTTGGAAACCTTTCTCGTTAGTGGAGGCACTTGCAATTACACTACTGCCATCAGTGCTGATGACTTGAGCGTATATGTGTTGGCTAGTGCGGTTAACTGTCAGTCGGGTTTCACCCAACTCACGAATCTTCATTCTGGTGCGCTTCGCCCGGCGCAGTCGCGCGAATTTTTTATCGTTCATGGCTACTGTCATCTCACCGATTATTTTTTCTTGGCTTCTTTACGAAGCACATGCTCGTCAGAATACCTTACGCCTTTGCCTTTATAGGGCTCTGGCGGACGGAAACTACGTACGTTTGCTGCAACTTGTCCTAGCAGCTGTTTATCAGCGCTTTTCAGAACAACCTCAGTCTGGCTTGGCGTTTCAGCAGTTACACCGGCTGGCAATTCATACTCAACAGGGTGAGAAAAACCCAGAGTCAAACTTAAGGTATTACCCTTAGCTTGCGCTCTGTAACCAACACCAATCAGTTCAAGTTTCCGCTCAAAGCCATTACTAACACCAAGCACCATGTTATTTACCAACGACCGGAATGTTCCAGCCATTGCCCAGGACTGCTGACTTTCCTGAACTGGTTTAACAATCGCCTGACTGCCATCTAATTCAACCGCAACTAGCGGATTCAGGTCGAGCTTAAGCTCGCCTTTCGAGCCTTTAACTACAAGCTCCTGCCCATTTACTTTGATATCAACCCCTGATGGGATATCTACCGGGCTCTTAGCTACTCGAGACATTGCCGACCACCTATTAAGATACGTAACACAGCACTTCGCCACCAACGCCTGCAGCGCGAGCAGCTCGATCAGTCATAACGCCTTTATCGGTGGACACAATCGCCACACCAAGGCCACCCATAACTTTGGGTATGCTGTCATTGGATTTATATATTCGCAGACCAGGGCGACTAACACGCTTGATCTCATCAATTACTGGCTTGCCTTCAAAATATTTCAATTGCACTGTGAGCTCTGGAAGCTTCTCACCATCAACAGAAAAACCAGCGATATAACCTTCGTCCTGCAACACTTTGGCTACGGCCACTTTGGTTTTTGAAGAAGGCATAACCACGTTCGCTTTCTTAGCCATCTGGCCATTGCGAATCCGGGTCAACATATCCGATAAAGGATCTTGCATACTCATTTCAAAATTCTCCGTTAACCGTAATTACCAGCTGGATTTTACCAAACCTGGCACATCACCGCGCATAGCTGCTTCACGCAACTTGTTACGCGACAAACCAAACTTGCGGTAAAAACCGTGTGGGCGACCAGTCAAGCCGCAACGATTGCGCAAACGAGCCTTGGAAGCGTTACGCGGCTGACGCTGCAACTTAATCTGTGCTTCCCATCGCTCTTCTTCAGTGCTGTCTGGGTTGCTGATAATAGCTTTAAGCTCGGCACGCTTTTTGGCGAACTTAGCGACTGCGATCTGGCGCTTCTTTTCGCGCTCCATCATAGATACTTTTGCCATTATAAATCACCTATTTCTTGAGCGGGAATTTGAAGGCTTCAAGCAATGCACGACCTTCTTCATCATTCTTTGCAGTTGTAGTAATGGTGATATCCATACCACGGATCTTATCGATCTTGTCGTAGTCGATTTCAGGAAACACAATCTGTTCCTTCACACCCATACTATAGTTACCCTGACCATCGAACGATCTGGGATTCAAACCACGGAAATCGCGAATTCGGGGGATTGCCATAGAGACAAGACGATCAAGAAACTCGTACATACGCTCGCCGCGCAAAGTAACCTTGGCACCAATGGGCCAACCTTCACGAATCTTAAAGCCTGCAACCGATTTGCGAGCCTTAGTTACCAAAGGCTTCTGACCTGTAATCAGTGACAAATCTGCTACGGCACCGTCGATGGCCTTTTTATCTTGAGAGGCTTCACCTACACCCATATTGAGGGTGATCTTGGTGATCTTAGGCACTTCCATAACGCTTTTGTATCCGAATTGCTGCTGCAGCTGGGACACGACTTCGTTTTTGTAGACTTCTTTCAATCTGCTCATTGCTATAACCCGATACCTTTTAAGGCTTACGCCTTATCCTCAATGACTTCGTTCGTAGACTTAAAGCAACGAACCTTTTTGCCATCTTCCAGGAATTTGAAACCAACGCGATCCGCTTTCTGGGTTTGCGGGTTAAAAATTGCGACGTTAGAAGCCTGAATCGGTGCTTCTTTCTCGACAATACCACCGGGTGCACCCTTCTGAGGGTTCGGCTTCTGATGCTTCTTAACGATATTCACACCGCCAATCAACAACTTGCCTTCCAGTACTTTTAACACTTTACCACGCTTGCCTTTATCGCGACCGGCAATTACCACTACTTCATCGTTTCTTTTGATCTTCAGCATCTCTAATACCTCTTAGCCTTACAGCACTTCGGGGGCCAAGGATATGATCTTCATGAACTGATCGCCACGAAGTTCCCGAGTCACTGGCCCAAAGATACGAGTACCGATAGGCTGACGGTTATTGTTCAACAACACTGCAGCGTTCTCGTCGAAGCGGATCAAAGAACCATCTTGGCGACGAACGCCTTGACAAGTCCGAACAACAACGGCGTTCATCACGTCGCCTTTTTTAACTTTACCGCGAGGAATCGCTTCTTTCACAGACACCTTGATGACGTCTCCGATTCTCGCGTAACGGCGATGAGAACCACCTAGTACTTTTATACACTGTACCCGGCGAGCACCGCTGTTATCAGCAACCTGCAATACGGTTTGGGTCTGAATCATTGCCAGTCTCCAAATTAAATAGTAAAGAGCAGCTAAGTAACCTTAGCTCTTTGCCCTTTCGTCAATGCTCACCAAGCGCCAGCACTTGGTTTTAGACAATGGACGACATTCTTCAATAGTAACGATGTCGCCGGTGTTGCACTCGTTGGTTTCATCATGAGCATGAAACTTAGTAGAACGCTTCACGAACTTGCCATAAACAGGGTGCTTTACTTTGCGCTCCACCATCACGGTAACAGACTTGTCACCTTTGTCACTGACAACCAGGCCAGTATGAGTGCGCTTCTTAGTCGCAGTAGCTTGCTCTGTCATTCTCAATTACCCTGCTTAATCTCAGCCAAAATTGTCTTTGTACGAGCAATTTCGCGACGAGTTTTTTTCATGACGTGGGACTGGCCCAACTGACCTGTGGCCAGCTTCATGCGGTTTTCAAACTGCTCGCGCAGAAGCCCCAACAAATGCTCGTTGAGCTCAGACTCGTTTTTCTGCCTTAAATCATTCGCGCTCATCACATCACCGTCCGCGTAACAACTGTGGTTTTGATGGGCAGCTTAGCCGCCGCCAGCGTGAAGGCCTCACGAGCGATGTCTTCGCTTACACCTTCCATCTCGTACAACATTTTTCCTGGGCGAATCTCTGCAACCCAGTATTCAACGTTACCTTTACCTTTACCTTGACGTACTTCCAACGGCTTCTCAGTGATTGGCTTGTCGGGAAATACGCGAATCCAGATCTTACCACCACGCTTCACATGACGAGTCATAGCTCGACGAGCGGCTTCGATCTGACGAGCTGTAAGGCGACCACGACTGACGGCTTTCAAACCGATAGTCCCGAATGAAACCTTGTTGCCGGCTTGCGCCAGACCTCGGTTGCGGCCCTTATGCTGCTTTCTAAATTTAGTGCGTTTAGGCTGTAACATGTCTCTGACCCTTAGCTAGCACGTGTTCGTTTTGGTGCGCTGGCTTTCTGCTCTTCAGGCTGCTCCAGATCACCATCCAGTATCTCGCCTTTGAAGATCCATACCTTGACGCCGATAGTACCGTAAGTAGTCTCAGCTCGCGCAGTTGAATAATCGATATCCGCACGCAACGTATGCAGAGGAACACGACCTTCGCGATACCACTCTGTACGAGCGATCTCAGCACCACCCAAGCGGCCAGAAACCTGCACCTTGATACCTTTGGCTCCGAGGCGAATAGCGTTTTGTACAGCACGCTTCATCGCTCGACGGAACATCACCCGGCGCTCCAGCTGAGAAGCGATACTTTCCGCAACCAAGCGAGCGTCAAGCTCAGGCTTTCGAACTTCTTCGATGTTCACGTGGACAGGCACGCCCATCATCTGAGAAAGCTCGCGACGCAACTTTTCTACGTCTTCGCCTTTCTTGCCGATCACGATACCAGGACGCGCAGTCTTGATTGTGATTCGCGCATTCTCTGCGGGTCGCTCAATTTCAATTCGACTTACAGAAGCAGACTTCAGCTTATCGAACAAATATTCGCGTACTTTAAGATCTGTTAGCAAATAACCTGAGTACTGTTTAGGCGATGCATACCAAGTAGAGGTGTGCTTTTTAACGATGCCCAAACGTATCCCGGTCGGATGTACTTTCTGACCCATCTGGCCTGTCTCCTAGTTGTCAGATACCTTGACCGTGATATGGCAAGTTCGCTTCATGATGCGATCTGCACGGCCTTTGGCACGTGGCTTGATGCGCTTCATGGTCATACCTTCGTCAACATAAATTTCAGAAACCTTCAATTCGTCAACGTCAGCACCGTCATTGTGCTCAGCGTTCGCTATTGCCGATTCCAAAACCTTCTTCACAAGGTGCGCTGCTTTCTTCGGACTGAAGGTCAGGGTATTCAAGGCCTGATCGACACTTTGTCCGCGAACCTGATCGGCGACCAACCGTGCTTTTTGGGCAGACACCATAGCGCCGCGCAATTTAGCTGCTGTTTCCATCACCGCACCTCTTAGCGTTTAGCTTTCTTGTCTGCAGCGTGACCACGATAAGTTCGGGTAGCTGCAAACTCGCCTAACTTGTGACCCACCATATGCTCCGAAACCATTACTGGAACATGTTGGCGACCATTGTGAACCGCTATTGTCAAGCCCACCATATCTGGAAGAATAATGGAGCGTCGCGACCAGGTCTTGATTGGTTTACGACTGTTAGTCTCGACAGCTTCTTCCACTTTTCTCAAAAGATGTTCGTCGATGAACGGACCTTTCTTTAATGAACGTGGCACAATTAATACCTCTTAATCCGTATTACGATTTCGCACCGCGACGTCGAACAATCAACTTGTTCGTGCGCTTATTCTTGCGTGTCTTGTGACCCTTAGTAGAGACACCCCAGGGAGTTACCGGATGACGACCACCTGAAGTCCTACCTTCACCACCACCGTGCGGGTGATCAACAGGGTTCATAGCCACACCACGTACAGTAGGTCTTACACCACGCCATCTTTTTGCACCAGCCTTACCAAGAGAGGCCAAGCTGTGCTCAGAATTTCCTACTTCGCCGATAGTTGCTCTGCAATCCGCAAGAACCTTGCGCATCTCTCCTGAACGAAGGCGCAAAGTCACATACGCACCGTCACGAGCCAGCAGCTGCGCTGATCCACCTGCACTTCGTACCATTTGCGCGCCCTTACCAGGCTTTAGCTCGATACAATGAACAACACTACCAACGGGGATGTTGCGCAATGGCAGACAATTACCAACTTTTATTGGCGCATCCTGACCAGAGAACACAGCAGTTCCAGCAGCAACACCTTTGGCAGCAATAATATATCTACGCTCACCATCAGCATACTTCACCAGCGCCAAGTTTGCGGAACGGTTTGGATCATACTCCAATCGCTCAACAACACCAGGGACACCGTCTTTATTTCTTTTAAAATCAACAATACGGTAATGCTGCTTGTGACCACCACCCTTGTGACGAGTAGTAATTCGACCAGTATTGTTACGACCGCCTTTTTTGGAGTTCTTATCCAGTAGCGGGCCGTGAGGAGCACCCTTGTGCAAATCCGGATTAACTACTTTTACAACAAAGCGGCGACCGGGAGATGTAGGTTTAGCTTTAACCAATGCCATTAGCTTTACTCCTCACTCACTCTGCGCCAAGGAAATCAATATCAAAGCCGTCTTGCAGGGAGACATAGGCTTTTTTCCAATCAGCACGTTTACCCATGCCACGACCGAAGCGCTTGGTTTTACCTTTCATGACCAGAGTCCGAACAGATTTAACCTTCACTTCCCACAACTGTTCCACAGCAGCTTTGATTTCTGCTTTGGTAGCGTCCTTGGCGACCTTGAACACGATCTGGTTGTGCTTATCAGAAACAACCGTCGCCTTCTCAGATATATGAGGCGCGCTCAACACTTTAAAAATTCGTTCTTGGTTCATGCCAACAGCTCCTCAAGTTTCTTAAGCGCATCAACAGTCACCACAACCTTTTCGTGAGCAATCAAGCTAACGGGATCAACCGCCTGCGCGTCGCACACATTGACTTTTGGCAAGTTACGAGCAGCCAGATAAACGTTCTCGCTTACCTCGCCAGCAATAACCAACGCACCTTCAGCACTTAACTCTTTCAACCGCGCAGCCATAAGCTTAGTTTTTGGTGCGTCCAGCTCGAACGCATCAACCACTACCAATCGATCCTGACGAACCAGCTCAGAAAGTATGCAGCGCATAGCACCACGATACATTTTTCGATTCACTTTCTGACTGTAGTCTCTTGGTGAAGCAGCAAATGTAACACCACCACTACGCCATATCGGGCTTCGGATAGTACCAGCACGCGCACGGCCAGTACCCTTTTGGCGCCAAGGCTTCTTGCCGCCACCACTCACTTCGGAACGACTTTTCTGTGCTTTAGAGCCTTGACGACCACCAGCCATGAACGCAGTCACAACCTGATGAACGAGGGGCTCATTAAACTCTTTGGCAAACGCCACTTCTGACACAGTCACAGTTCCGCCAGAGGCAATATTCAGATTCATCCGCTAATCCTCTTTGGCTTAACCTTTAACCGCCGGGCTAACGATAACATCGTTGCCAGCAGCTCCTGGGACCGCGCCTTTCACTAAAAGAAGATTTCTTTCAGCATCTACGCGCACAATCTCCAGAGATTGGACGGTTGTTTTACGGCTACCCATGTGCCCTGCCATCTTTTTACCTTTAAAAACACGACCGGGAGTCTGGTTCTGACCGATAGATCCAGGAACGCGGTGCGACAATGAATTACCATGCGTCGCGTCCTGACCCTTAAAATTCCAACGCTTGATGGTTCCAGCGAATCCTTTACCCTTGGAAGTGCCAGTAACATCAACCATAGCGCCGGCTTCAAACAAGCCAACTTCGATTGCGTCACCCACTTTGTAGCCTGCCAGCTCTTCCTCCGACAGACGGAACTCCCACAAACCACGACCAGCCTCCGCCTCTGCTTTCGCAAAGTGACCAGCTGCTGATTTGGAAACTCGTGAAGCCTTGCGAGCACCAGTGGTAATCTGCACTGCAGAATAACCATCGGTATCAACGGCCTTAACCTGGGTAACCCGGTTAGGCTCAACTTCAATCACGGTAACTGGAATGGACACGCCGTCTTCAGTGAAGATACGGGTCATGCCACATTTTCGTCCGACTAGACCGATTGCCATATCATTAACCTCTTATGCCATGCTGCTTATGAGCACGATCAACCCAGTGAGATTTGAACATCAACGCCTGCAGCCAAATCCAGCTTCATCAGGGCATCAACGGTTTTATCAGTGGGCTCTACAATATCGACCATTCGCTTGTGAGTACGAATCTCGTACTGATCACGCGCATCTTTATTTACGTGCGGTGAAACCAACACGGTAAAATGCTCTTTGCGAGTAGGCAGAGGGATGGGGCCGCGCACTTGCGCCCCTGTACGTTTCGCCGTCTCCACGATCTCAAGCGCCGACTGATCAATCAATTTATGATCAAACGCTTTTAAGCGAATACGAATCTTCTGGTTTTGCATCGCCTGGGAACTCCAGAAATCTCAACAAATAAACAGCAAAAAATCCCTGCCTCCTTTACCTATATAGGTTAAGGAAACGGATCTTTTTGGCTTCGTGCCTAGAACAATGCCTAGGCTGTGAATCTCGCGCCCCACACTAGCGGGGCGCGATAATATAACCCAGCTTAACGCCGAATTACAACATCTTTATTCAACAATTTTGGCAACAACGCCAGCGCCAACAGTACGACCGCCTTCACGGATCGCAAAGCGCAGGCCTTCTTCCATCGCGATAGGCGCAATCAATGTTACGTCCATCTTGATGTTGTCGCCAGGCATAACCATCTCCACACCCTCTGGCAGCTCACACGCGCCAGTGATGTCGGTTGTACGGAAGTAGAACTGGGGACGATAGCCTTTGAAGAACGGCGTGTGACGGCCACCTTCGTCTTTGCTCAGCACGTACACTTCTGCTTCGAAGCGAGTGTGCGGCTTGATCGCGCCGGGCTTACACAACACCTGGCCACGCTCAACTTCGTCACGCTTGGTTCCACGCAGCAGAACACCAACATTCTCACCAGCACGACCTTCGTCCAGCAGCTTGCGGAACATCTCTACACCAGTACAGGTGGTCTTGGTGGTATCTTTAACACCAACGATTTCGATCTCTTCACCTACTTTGATGATGCCGCGCTCAACACGACCAGTCACCACGGTACCACGACCGGAGATGGAGAATACGTCTTCGATAGGCATCAGGAAGGGCTGATCAATAGCACGCACTGGCTCTGGGATGTATTCATCCAGAGTTTCAACCAGTTTCTGCACAGACGGCATGCCGATGTCGGAAGTATCACCTTCCAGCGCTTTCAAAGCAGAACCTTTGATGATGGGCGTGTCGTCACCTGGGAAGTCGTATTGATCCAGAAGTTCGCGAACTTCCATCTCAACCAGCTCCAGAAGCTCTTCATCGTCAACCATGTCGGCTTTGTTCAGGAACACAACAATATAAGGTACGCCTACCTGACGAGACAACAGGATATGCTCACGAGTCTGAGGCATCGGGCCGTCAGCAGCGGAACATACCAGGATTGCGCCGTCCATCTGCGCAGCACCGGTGATCATGTTCTTAACATAGTCAGCGTGCCCAGGGCAGTCTACGTGTGCGTAGTGGCGAGTCGGGGACTCATACTCTACGTGTGAAGTAGAGATGGTGATACCACGCGCTTTTTCTTCTGGCGCTTTATCGATACCGTCAAATGCAACCGCAGCACCACCCCAGATTTCGGAACACACACGGGTCAAGGCAGCCGTCAAAGTGGTTTTACCATGATCTACGTGACCAATGGTGCCTACGTTTACGTGCGGTTTGCTTCGTTCAAATTTTTCCTTTGACACTTTAATTTACCTCAATAAATGATCTTAAAACCAATTAACCTTTTTTGATGATGGCTTCTGCTATGTTGTTAGGCGCTTCTGCATACTTAACGAATTCCATGGTAAAGGTCGCACGACCTTGAGACATACCACGCAAATCAGTTGCATAACCAAACATCTCGGACAGAGGCACTTCAGCATTAACCAGTCGAACGCCATTTGCTTCATCCATGCCTTGCAGGATACCGCGACGACGGTTCAAGTCACCCATTACATCACCCATGTAATCTTCTGGGGTGACAACTTCCACCTTCATGATCGGCTCAAGAAGAACGGGGCTTGCTTCCATACAACCTTTCTTGACAGCCATAGCGCCAGCCATGCGGAAAGCATTTTCGTTCGAGTCAACTTCATGATAAGAACCATCGTATAGATTGACCTTTACGCCCAACATCGGATAGCCAGCAATTACACCTGACTCCAACTGTTGACGACAGCCTTTCTCGATAGCAGCAAAGTATTCTTTGGGTACGCTACCGCCATGAATGGTTTCCTCGAAAATGAAGTCCTCTTCCATATCTGGAATAGGCTCAATCTTCACTTTTACGTGACCATACTGACCACGACCACCAGACTGCTTGACATACTTACCTTCGATGTCCACCGCTTTACGGATGGTTTCACGATAGGCCACCTGAGGCTTACCGATATTCGCTTCCACCTTGAATTCGCGACGCATACGGTCAACGATAATATCAAGGTGCAGCTCACCCATGCCGGAAATAATAGTCTGACCGCTTTCTTCGTCAGTTTTAACCCGGAAAGAAGGATCTTCCTGTGCCAAACGACCAAGCGCCAACCCCATTTTTTCCTGATCAGCTTTAGACTTCGGCTCTACAGCAACAGAGATTACCGGATCCGGGAACTCCATTCGCTCAAGCACGATCACGCTCTTGAGGTCACACAGAGTATCACCAGTAGTAATATCTTTAAGACCAACAGCAGCAGCTATGTCGCCTGCGCGCACTTCTTTGAGCTCTTCACGAGAGTTGGCATGCATCTGCAAGATACGACCAACACGCTCTTTTCGCTCTTTAACAGAGTTCATCACTGAGTCACCGGAGTTCAAAACACCGGAATAAACGCGGAAGAACGTCAAGTTACCAACAAACGGATCAGTGGCAATTTTAAATGCCAGCGCCGAGAAAGGAGCCTCATCCGAAGACGGACGGTCTTCCTCTTCACCCTTATCAGTAATACCTTTGATGTTAGGCACTTCGTTAGGAGCAGGCAGGAACTCAATCACCGCATCCAGCATGGCCTGCACGCCTTTGTTTTTAAAGGCTGAACCACACAGAGCAAGAACGATTTCGTTGTTCAACACCTGGGTACGCAAGCCAAGCTTGATATCTTCCAAGCTCAGGTCACCTTCTTCCAGGTATTTTTCCATCAGCTCTTCGGAAGCTTCAGCGGCAGACTCAACCATTTGCTCACGCAGATCATTACACGTATCGACCAGATCAGCTGGTATATCAGCCAGATCATACGTCATGCCTTGATCGCTTTCGTTCCAGTAGATTGCCTTCATGCGAAGCAGGTCGACAATACCTTTGAATTCGTCTTCCGCGCCGATATTCATATGAATCGGCACTGGACGCGCATTCAAGCGAGTCTTGATTTGCTTAACAACTTTAAGGAAGTCAGCACCGGCGCGATCCATTTTATTAACAAACACTATGCGGGGAACACCATAGCGATCAGCCTGACGCCATACCGTTTCAGACTGCGGCTGCACACCTGATGAACCACAGAATACAACAACTGCGCCGTCCAGAACGCGCAGAGATCGCTCTACTTCAATAGTGAAGTCAACGTGCCCAGGGGTATCAATGATATTGATGCGGTATTTATCGAACTGACGATCCATACCTTCCCAAAAACAGGTGGTCGCTGCAGACGTGATGGTTATACCACGCTCCTGCTCTTGCTCCATCCAGTCCATGGTCGCCGCGCCGTCATGTACCTCACCAATTTTGTGAGAAACACCTGTGTAGAACAGTACGCGCTCAGTAGTGGTGGTTTTACCAGCATCTACGTGAGCACAGATACCGATATTACGGTATCGAGAGATAGGGGTTTGACGTGCCACTGTCTTATCCTCAGATTATCCAGTTTATAAAAGGGTTACGTATCTTAGAAACGATAGTGAGAGAACGCTTTGTTGGCTTCCGCCATACGGTGAACGTCTTCACGCTTCTTAACAGCTGAACCCTTACCTTCAATTGCGTCGAGGATTTCGCCAGCGAGACGCAGCGGCATGGACTTTTCACCACGCTTACGAGCTGCATCTACCATCCAGCGCATAGCCAGCGCAGTACGACGATTCGGGCGCACTTCAACAGGCACCTGGTAAGTAGCACCGCCTACTCGGCGGGATTTAACCTCAACCATGGGACGCAAAGCGTCTAACGCTTTTTCGAACGCCTCAACGGGATCTTGATTGGTCTTTTCGGCAACCTTGGCCAGAGCACCATACACGATGCGCTCTGCTACAGATTTCTTACCGCTTTCCATCACATGGTTAATGAACTTAGCCAGGATCTGGCTTTGGAACTTAGGATCAGGAAGAATTTCGCGTTTTGCGACGACTCGTCTTCTTGGCATGATTTCTTTTCCTATTTCAGGTTATTCCAAGACATTGGCTTGGCCTTACTCCCGCCACTAGGTTAGGCGGGTTAAGTGACAGCCGAATGAACACTCGGCTGCTATTAAGCTTTAGGTCGCTTGGCTCCGTATTTGGAACGACCCTGTTTACGATCCGAAACACCAGCTGTATCCAGGGTACCGCGAACAGTGTGGTAACGCACACCAGGCAGGTCTTTTACACGACCGCCGCGAATTAGGATTACGCTGTGTTCTTGCAGGTTGTGACCTTCACCACCGATATACGAAGTTACTTCGTAACCGTTGGTCAAACGCACACGAGCCACCTTACGCAAAGCCGAGTTAGGCTTCTTAGGGGTGGTTGTGTAAACGCGAGTACATACACCACGACGTTGAGGGCAGGCTTGCAACGCGGGAACGTCGCTTTTTGCTACCTTACGCTGACGTGGCTTACGCACCAATTGGTTAATGGTTGCCATGTAGCTGTTTCTCCAATGATTTTTCGAGGTTTCTCATAGAGCCACCTCATTCTTTTAAAGCAAAAAATCCCGTCAACCCTTTTTCAGGGATGCGAGATTCTAAGAGCGCTTTGCCTACAAGTCAAGTAACTGGTACTGCAAGGGACTTTTCCTTACAGTACCAGCACCCTGATTTGACTACTCCTCCGGCGAGTTTAATGCTTCGCTCAGCGCCTGTTCAGCATCATCTGCTGTGAATTCAGGCACTTGCAACACATCAGCTTGCTCGCGCTGACGACGTCGCTCGGCGTGGTACGCAAAACCGGTACCGGCCGGTATCAGACGACCCACCACAACGTTTTCCTTCAGACCGCGCAGATCGTCGATCTTTCCGGTCACTGCGGCTTCGGTCAAGACACGAGTTGTCTCCTGGAAAGAGGCTGCTGAAATGAACGATTCCGTCGACAGAGACGCCTTGGTGATACCCAGCAATTCTCTATCGTACTTGGCACCGAACTTACTTTCTTTATCCAGCACTTCATTTTCATCCAGCACCCGGGCCAACTCCGCCTGCTCCCCCTTAATGAACGAGGAATCGTTGGAATCGGTAATGATGACCTTACGCAGCATCTGACGCACGATAACTTCAATATGCTTGTCGTTGATGCCTACGCCCTGGAGTCGATAAACGTCCTGAACTTCATTTACGATGTAACTTGCAACAGCGTTAACACCCTTCAAACGCAATATATCGTGCGGATTGGATGGGCCATCGGAAATTACTTCGCCTTGCTCAACACGCTCGCCTTCGAAGATGTTCAGCTGACGCCACTTGGGAATCAACTCTTCGTAGACGTCTCCGCTGTCGTCAGGGGTAATCATCAGTCGGACTTTACCCTTGGTTTCCTTACCGAATGAAACTACACCGGTCTTTTCTGCCAAGATGGAAGACTCTTTCGGCTTTCTGGCTTCGAACAGGTCGGCAACACGAGGCAAACCACCGGTGATGTCGCGAGTTTTCGAGCTTTCCTGCGGGATACGGGCAACAACGTCACCGACACCCACCTTAGAGCCATTCTCTAACTGAACTATAGAACCTGCAGGCAGGTAATATTGAACAGGAATGTCACTGCCAGGCATAGTGACCAGCTCATTGTCTTCACCTACCAGGCGAACAACAGGTCGCTTGTCTTTGCCAGATGCAGGACGGTCTTTCGCGTCCAAAATCTCGTAATTGGTCAGACCTGTGAGATCGTCCGTTGTTTGCTTAACGGAGAGACCTTCGTCGAAATCAGCAAAGCTCACTCGACCAGCCGACTCGGTAATAACCGGGTGAGTGTGAGGATCCCACTGCGCGATAACCTGGCCCGCATCAACGGATGCACCATCCTTAACTGACACTACAGACCCGTATGGGATTTTGTAGCGCTCACGCTCACGCCCCTTCGCATCGGCAATAGCCAGTTCCGCTGAACGGGATACCGTTACGAGGTTTCCATTCTCCTGCTCTACATACTTGATGTTGTGCAGTCGAACAGTACCCTGGTTTTTAACCTGCACGTTGCTCACCGCAGAGCTTCGCGATGCCGCACCACCGATGTGGAAGGTACGCATGGTGAGCTGAGTACCAGGCTCACCGATCGACTGAGCGGCAATAACACCTACCGCTTCACCGATGTTAACCAAATGGCCTCGAGCCAGATCGCGACCATAACAGGCTCGACACACACCGTAACGGGTGTCACATGCGATTGGAGAGCGACAGATAACCTCGTCAACCGCCTCGGCTTCCAGCATCTCAACCCATTTCTCATCAATCAGCGTACCGGCTGGAGCCAATAGCTCTTCGGTGCCGGGCTTATACAAGTCCTGCGCAACAACACGACCCAATACGCGCTCACCCAAGGGCTCAACTACATCGCCGCCTTCAATCAGAGGCGTCATGATAATGCCTTGGTCGGTTCCGCAATCGTCTTCAGTTACTACCAGATCCTGGGCCACATCAACCAAGCGACGAGTTAGGTATCCTGAGTTCGCTGTTTTGAGTGCTGTATCGGCAAGACCTTTACGAGCACCGTGAGTCGAAATAAAGTACTGAAGTACGTTCAAACCCTCACGGAAGTTAGCGGTAATAGGCGTCTCGATGATAGAGCCGTCCGGCTTCGCCATCAGACCACGCATACCCGCCAACTGACGAATCTGGGCTTGCGAGCCCCTCGCGCCGGAATCGGCCATGATAAAGATAGAGTTGAAGGACTTCTGTGGAACTTCATTGCCATCACGGTCGATAACCGTATCAACTGAGAGGCGCTCCATCATGGCTTTGGCTACCATATCGTTGGTACGAGACCAAATATCGATAACCTTGTTGTACCGCTCGCCCTGGGTAACCAGACCGGAGGCAAACTGGTCTTCGATCTCACGCACTTCGTCTTCAGCTTCAGATATGATGCGAGCTTTTTCCTCAGGAATCATCATGTCGTTGATGCCAACAGATGAGCCAGACAAGGTCGCCTGATGGAAACCTAGGTACATCAATTTATCTGCAAAAATTACTGTAGACTTGATCCCCAAGCGGCGGTAGCAGGCATTAATCAGCCGCGATACCGTTTTCTTGGTCATGTTCTGGTTGATCAACTCAAACGGCAATCCTGAAGGAAGCACATCCCACAACATACAACGACCCGCTGTGGTATCAGCTATAAAGGTGCGCGTTTCAAGGCTGCCATCTTCTTGCTTAACGGTCTCGGTAACACGCACTTTAATGCGGGTGTGGACGGTGACAGCGCTGTTAACCAAGGCGCGAGACACTTCTTTGGTATCCGCAAACACCATGCCTTCGCCTTTGGCGTTAATACGCTCACGGCTGATGTAATAGAGCCCCAATACAACGTCCTGGGTAGGAACGATGATTGGCTCACCATTCGCTGGAGACAGGATGTTATTGGTGGACATCATCAGCGCACGTGCTTCCAGCTGAGCTTCCAAAGTAAGCGGTACGTGTACCGCCATCTGGTCACCGTCGAAGTCGGCGTTATAAGCCACACACACCAGCGGATGAAGCTGGATAGCCTTACCCTCAATCAGTTGAGGTTCAAATGCCTGAATGCCCAAACGGTGCAGAGTTGGTGCACGGTTCAGCATAACGGGATGCTCGCGAATAACTTCAGCAAGGATATCCCATACTTCTGCGGTTTCGCGCTCAACCATTTTCTTGGCCGCTTTTATGGTTGTCGCAAGGCCGCGAGCTTCCAATTTGGCAAAGATAAAAGGCTTAAATAGCTCAAGAGCCATTTTCTTGGGTAGACCGCACTCATGCAGTTTTAGGGTAGGTCCTACCACGATTACCGATCGACCGGAATAATCAACACGCTTACCCAGCAGGTTCTGACGGAAACGACCCTGCTTACCTTTGATCATATCAGCCAAAGACTTCAAAGGACGCTTGTTGGAACCAGTGATCGCACGACCACGACGACCGTTATCAAGCAGAGCATCAACTGCTTCCTGCAGCATGCGCTTCTCGTTGCGCACGATAATGTCAGGCGCATTCAAGTCCAGCAGACGCTTGAGACGGTTATTACGGTTAATTACCCGACGATACAAATCATTCAGGTCGGAGGTCGCAAAACGACCGCCATCCAGAGGCACCAGAGGACGAAGATCTGGCGGCAACACTGGCAGCACACTCAGAATCATCCAAGTAGGATCATTGCCGGACTCTTGGAATGCTTCCATCAACTTCAGACGCTTGGTGATCTTTTTGATCTTGGTCTCGGAGTTAACGTTGGGCAGCTCTTCACGCAATTCACGGATTTCCTGCTGCAGATCCATGTCCAACAGCAACTTCTGAACTGCTTCAGCACCCATGCTGGCATCAAATTCGTCTCCGAACTCTTCCAGCGCTTCGTAATATTGCTCATCCGTCAGCATCTGACCACGCTCAAGAGTGGTAGTACCAGGATCAGTTACTACAAATGACTCAAAATACAGTACGCGCTCGATGTCGCGCAGAGTCATATCCAGCAACAAACCAATACGGGACGGCAGCGATTTCAAAAACCATATATGAGCAACCGGGCTAGCCAGCTCAATGTGCCCCATACGATCACGACGCACTTTAGACAGCGTCACTTCGACGCCACACTTCTCACATATCACACCACGGTGCTTTAAACGCTTGTACTTACCACACAAGCATTCGTAATCCTTGATAGGACCAAAGATTCGCGCGCAAAACAAACCATCGCGCTCAGGCTTGAACGTACGGTAGTTGATGGTCTCAGGCTTTTTAACTTCACCAAAAGACCAAGCGCGAATCATTTCTGGGGACGCCAATGCGATACGAATACGATCGAATTCTGCGTCTTGTCCCTGTGCTTTTAGCAGGTTCAGTAAATCTTTCACTGAAATTCCTCCACTCGGAGCCAGTAGGGTGGGCTAAATAGCCCACCATGTCTTAGTCGTGTTACTCGTTTTCAAGCTCAATATCGATACCGAGCGAGCGAATCTCTTTCACCAGTACGTTAAACGATTCGGGCATCCCCGGATCCATACGGTGATCGCCATCTACAATGTTTTTGTAGATGCGAGTACGCCCGTTTACATCGTCCGATTTGACAGTCAACATCTCTTGCAGGGTGTAAGCTGCACCGTATGCTTCCAGCGCCCACACCTCCATCTCTCCGAAACGCTGACCACCAAACTGGGCTTTACCACCCAGCGGCTGCTGAGTAACGAGACTGTAAGAACCCGTTGAACGTGCGTGCATTTTGTCGTCAACCAAATGGTTCAACTTCAGCATGTACATATAACCAACGGTAACAGATCCATCAAACTGCAGACCTGTACGGCCATCGTGAAGCTTCATCTGCCCGCTTTCAGAGATGCCAGCCAGCTCAAGCATGCCTTTGATCTCATGCTCTTTTGCACCATCGAACACTCGGGTTGCCATTGGCACACCGCGAGTCAAATTGCTGCTCAACTCAACGATTTCTTCATCAGTGAAGCTATCCAGCTCTTCTGACTTTTCTCCGATTTCGTTATAGACCTTGCCGAGGAAGTCACGCAATTTTGCAGTTTCTTCTTTGGCCTTCAGCATTGCCTCAATACGCTTACCGAGACCGTGTGCCGCCATTCCCAAGTGAGTCTCAAGAATCTGGCCCACGTTCATTCGGGAAGGTACACCCAGCGGGTTCAACACCACATCGACCGGCTCACCGTTGGCGTCGTATGGCATATCTTCTACCGGCATAATCACGGAGATAACACCCTTGTTACCGTGACGCCCAGCCATCTTATCACCAGGCTGAATACGGCGCTTAACGGCCAGATGCACCTTAACTATTTTCAGCACGCCATGAGCAAGGTCGTCACCACTGGAGATTTTGCGTTTTTTCTCAGCAAGTTTTTTCTCTTGCTCAGAACGAACATCTTCCAAATAACCTTTACTGCTTTCCAGCTGCTCCGCCAATTGATCAGAAGTAGGACGAAGATCGAACCACTGCGCAGGCTCCAGAGAATCAAGCACTTCGGCAGTGATAGTGTCGCCTTTCTTCAGGCCAGCGCCTGCAGCCACGGCTTTTTCGCCCTCGAGCAGTTTACGCAAACGGCCCAGTGTTGCGCCTTGAATGATTCGGAACTCATCATTCAGATCCTTACGGAATTTATCGATCTCTGCATTCTCGATATCGATAGCCCGTTGATCTTTTTCGACGCCATCACGCGTAAACACCTGAACATCTATAACGGTGCCTTTGGTGCTTGAGGGCACGCGCAGTGAGGTATCTTTGACGTCTGAGGCTTTCTCACCGAAGATGGCACGCAGAAGCTTTTCTTCCGGCGTTAGTTGGGTTTCACCCTTCGGAGTGACCTTACCCACCAGAATGTCGCCAGGACCTACTTCTGCACCGATATGAACGATGCCGGACTCATCCAGCTTGCCCAGCGCTGCTTCACCAACATTTGGAATATCAGAAGTAATCTCTTCCGGCCCAAGTTTGGTATCACGAGCAACACAGGTCAGCTCCTGAATGTGAATAGTGGTGAATCGATCTTCCTGAACAACCCGCTCGGATATAAGAATAGAATCCTCGAAGTTGTAACCATTCCAAGGCATGAAGGCGACGCGCATGTTCTGACCTAGCGCTAACTCACCCATGTCCACAGAAGGGCCATCCGCAAGAATATCACCGCGGGCAATCACATCACCCACTTTCACCAAAGGACGCTGGTTGATGCAGGTATTCTGGTTAGAACGGGTGTACTTGGTGAGATTGTAGATATCTACACCTGCATCCCCCTCTTCGGCAATCTCTTCTTCATGTGCTCGAACCACGATACGAGCAGCATCGACGCGATCAACCAAGCCACCGCGACGGGCGACCTGACATACACCAGAATCACGAGCAACAATGCTCTCCATGCCGGTACCAACCAGTGGCTTTTCAGCCCGCAGCGTCGGCACCGCCTGACGTTGCATGTTCGACCCCATCAATGCACGGTTAGCATCATCGTGCTCAAGGAACGGTATCAAAGACGCCGCAATTGACACTACTTGGCGCGGAGATACGTCCATCAGGGTGACATTTTCAGCGGTAGTTACCGTGAATTCATTACGGTGACGAACCGGTACCAGGTCTTCAACCAGGTTACCGCCTTCGTCTACCTCGGCATTCGCCTGAGCAATGACGTACTCGCCTTCCTCGATAGCCGACAGATAGATAACCTCATCGGTTACCTTACCGTTGGTAACACGTCGATAGGGGCTCTCCAGGAACCCATAGTCGTTCGCACGAGCAAAGGTAGCTAACGAGTTAATCAAGCCGATGTTTGGACCTTCAGGCGTTTCGATAGGACACACGCGCCCATAATGCGTCGGATGTACGTCACGAACCTCAAAGCCCGCACGCTCTCGGGTCAGACCGCCTGGCCCTAACGCAGATACGCGGCGCTTATGGGTGATTTCCGACAGCGGGTTGTTCTGATCCATAAACTGGGAAAGCTGGCTGGAACCAAAGAATTCTTTGATCGCAGCAGCAACCGGCTTGGCATTAATCAAGTCCTGCGGCATCAAGCCTTCGCTCTCTGCCAAGGACAGACGCTCTTTAACGGCACGCTCAACACGAACCAGACCAACGCGGAACTGGTTTTCAGCCATCTCGCCAACACAACGAACACGACGGTTACCCAGGTGATCGATATCATCAACCACGCCGTTACCATTGCGAATCTCAACCAGACATTTCAATACATCAACGATGTCTTCACGGGACAGAGTACCCTCACCCAGAATCTCTTCGCGACCCAGGCGACGATTGAACTTCATACGACCCACGGCTGAAAGATCGTAGCGCTCGGCAGCGAAGAACAAATTCTTGAACAAGCTTTCCGCTGCATCTTTTGTTGGTGGCTCACCAGGGCGCATCATTCGATAGATTTCAACCAAGGCTTCCAACTGGTTGGTTGTTGAATCTGAACGCAAGGTATCCGAAACGAAAGGTCCGCGATCGAGTTCGTTTATGTACAGAGTCTCGAACTCGGTTACACCGGCCTCGGCCAATGAATCCAGCAAACCGACTGTAATCTCAGCATTACAGTCACAAATCAGCTCACCTGTGGACTTGTCTATAATATTGCGTGCGATAACACGACCTTCCAAATATTCCTTTGGAACCGCCATCCACTCGATATTTGCTTTTTCCAGCTGACGAATATGGCGTGCGGTAATACGACGCCCTTCCTCAACAACAACTTCATCACCGGCTTTGATGTCAAACATGGCTGTCTCGCCACGCAGACGCTCAGGTATTAGGCGGAGCTTAAACTCGCCGCCTTCCAATATAACGGTGTTGGTGTCGAAGAACATCTCCAGCATTTCTTCGTTTTCATAACCCAACGCACGCAGCAAAATAGTTGCTGGCAGCTTGCGGCGACGATCGATTCGCACAAAGACAAGGTCTTTCGGGTCAAATTCAAAATCCAACCAAGAACCGCGATAAGGAATGATTCGCGCAGAGTAAAGCAGCTTTCCTGAGGAGTGGGTTTTACCACGATCGTGATCAAAGAATACACCAGGAGAGCGGTGCAACTGGGATACGATAACTCGCTCGGTACCGTTGATTACAAACGTACCGTTTTCCGTCATCAACGGAATCTCACCCATGTAGACTTCTTGCTCTTTGATGTCTTTGATGGCTTTGTTGGACGATTCCTTGTCATAAATGATCAGACGGATCTTCACGCGCAATGGCGCTGAATAAGTTGCGCCGCGCATTTGACATTCTTGCACATCAAACACTGGAGTACCCAGCGCGTAATCTACGTACTCAAGCGCTGCATTTCCGGAATAGCTTGCTATTGGAAATACGGATTTAAAGGCCGCTTGCAGGCCTTCGTCGATACGCTCATCTGACTTGTTATCGAGTTGTAAAAATTTTCGATAAGAATCCAATTGGATGGCCAGTAGATACGGCACTTCCATCGCGTCAGTGAGTTTACCGAAGTCCTTACGGATTCTTTTCTTTTCGGTGAAAGAATATGCCATCTGAGTTCCTCAGCTTGTCACTCTGCAAAATTAAAAAATTTCGCTTTATCGAAGTTTAAACTTCGCGTTATATCCCGTGCGGGGTCATATCCGAAAAACTGCCTCTTACATAGCTGGACAGCCTTTCAATTTCGGCCTTGCTGTACTGCAGTCAACACGACCTGAAATCACGTTCTGCGAACGATTGTATAAAAACGTCAAAAGGCCGGTGGCACACAGCCACCAGCCCGACAGCAAATTGCGTAGATCTACGCAGATTTGCCAAGCTGTTACTTAAGTTCGACTTTAGCGCCAGCTTCTTCCAGATCTTTCTTGATTTTCTCTGCTTCGTCTTTGGATGCGCCTTCCTTAACTGCTTTAGGTGCGCCTTCAACCAATTCCTTAGCTTCTTTCAAGCCCAGACCGGTGATACCACGGATAGCTTTGATAACGCCAACCTTGTTTTCACCGAAAGAGGCCAGGATTACGTCAAATTCAGTTTGCTCTTCAGCAGCGGCAGCAGGAGCTGCAGCGGCAGCAACTGCAACAGGTGCAGCAGCAGATACGCCGAATTTTTCTTCAATAGCTGAAACCAGTTCAACCAGATCCATAACGCTCATTTCAGCAATAGCGTTCAAAATTTCTTCGTTGGACAGAGCCATGGTTCAATACTCCAGAGTGTATTAATTCAATGTTAATTTCAAAATTAAGCTGCTTTTTGGTCTTTGACCGCTGCGACCACACGGGCGATTTTGCCTGGAACATCGTTGAGTGTACGAGCAAACTTCGTAACAGGAGCTTGCAGTACCCCAGCGAGCATACCAAGGGCTTGATCGCGAGTTGGGAGCTTGGCCAGACGGTCGATTTCATTGGCGCCATAAAGAACACCACCAACCGCTAACGCTTTTACTTCCAACTTGTCGTTGTCCTTGGCGTAATCTTTGATCATGCGTGCTGCAGCACCCGGATCTTCGATTGACAACGCAAGGATAGTCGGGCCGACCAGGGTTTCCTTCAGGCACTCAAACTCAGTACCTTCAACCGCGATACGCGCAAGTGTGTTTCTGACTACTTTCAGATACACACCCTGCTCTCGGGCCTGTTTACGCAATTCAGTCATTTGCGAAACAGTCAAACCACGATAGTCAGCAATAACAGCGGACAGAGCACCAGAAGCGGCTTCGTTGACTTCGGCAACAATTGCCTTTTTGTCTTCTAGCTTAAGTGCCACTAAACACCTCTCTTTCGCTAAGTTACGTTTCCCCCTCCAATTTCTTTTCGGGGGTCGCGGTGCCCGACTCAGAGCAACTGAATCTTGAACCACCGCGTCTGCGCAGGCAGGTTTAAGCGATTAATTAACTACTTATATAATGAACCGCGCCTGCGGTCTTTGACGCGCCTCTTACGCAAGGCAAGAGGGCTCAAAGCTTGTATGGCAGCCTTAGATTTCCAGGCTAGCCTGATCAATCGACACACCTGGCCCCATGGTAGAGGACAGAGTAATGCGCTTGATGTATACACCTTTTGCACTGGATGGCTTGGCTTTTTTAAGATCACCCATCAATGCTTCTATGTTTTGCTTGATCGCGCTTGGCTCAAAGCCTACCTGACCAACTGAGCAGTGAATGATACCTGCTTTGTCAGTACGGTATCGAACCTGACCAGCTTTAGCATTTTTCACTGCCGTCGCAACATCAGGCGTGACTGTTCCGGTCTTAGGGTTCGGCATCAAGCCGCGAGGGCCGAGAATCTGACCCAGCTTACCAACAACACGCATCGCGTCCGGAGATGCAATGACCACGTCAAAATCGAGATTACCTTTCTGAATCTGTTCAGCCAGGTCATCCATTCCAACCAAATCTGCACCAGCAGCAGTTGCTGCCTCGGCGGCCGCGCCCTGAGTGAAAACAGCAACACGCACAGTTTTACCTGTGCCGTTAGGCAGCACGCTTGCACCACGCACAACCTGGTCAGACTTACGAGGGTCAACACCCAAGTTCACTGCCACATCAATGCTTTCTTTGAATTTAACGGTAGACAGCTCAGACAGCAGAGAAACCGCTTCAAGAACATCATACTGTTTTGCGCCATCGACTTTTTCTCGAATGGCTTTTTGTCTCTTGGTCAGCTTTGCCATATTACACACCCTCCACTTCTAGACCCATGCTGCGAGCAGAACCAGCAATGGTACGCACCGCAGCATCCATATCAGCAGCTGTCAGATCAGGCATCTTAATAGTTGCGATCTCTTCGAGCTGTGCACGGGTGACCTTGCCCACTTTATCTTTGTTGGGCACACCGCTGCCTTTTTTAACGCCTGCTTTCTTAAGCAGCAAAATAGCGGCAGGTGGAGTCTTGGTAATAAAAGTGAAAGAGCGATCACTGTAAACTGTGATCACTACTGGAATCGGCATACCTGGCTCAAACGCTGGCGCTTGAGTCTGGGCATTAAACGCCTTACAGAATTCCATGATGTTTACACCGTGCTGACCCAGCGCTGGACCAACCGGTGGACTTGGGTTTGCTTGACCCGCTTTAACTTGAAGCTTGATGTAAGCTTGTATTTTCTTTGCCATTTCACCTACTCCTCGGGTTCAAACGCCGCAGGGCTCCCCGTAAAAAGTAAAAATCCCCGCTCTAACCACGCCAGAACAGGGGTCGAAAAAATTTTAGCCTTTTTCTACTTGGCCGAATTCTAACTCCACTGGCGTAGACCGGCCAAAAATCAGAACAGCCACGTGCAAACGGCTCTTCTCATAATTCACTTCTTCTACCACACCATTAAAGTCGGCAAAAGGACCATCTACGACGCGAACCACTTCGCCAGGCTCGAACAACGTCTTGGGTTTTGGCTTCTCTACGCCGTCTTCGACACGCTGCAGGATAGCCTCAGCCTCTCGGTCACTAATGGGAGCAGGCTTGTCCGCCGTACCACCAATAAACCCCATAACCTTGGGACAATCTTTAACCAAGTGCCAAGATGCATCGTTCATCTCCATCTGAACCAACACATAGCCGGGAAAGAACTTACGCTCACTCTTGCGCTTTTGACCACCCCTCATTTCCACCACTTCTTCAGTGGGCACGAGAATCTCACCAAACTGATCTTCCATTTCAGCCAGTTTGACACGCTCCGTGAGAGATCGCTTAACATGCTTTTCAAAGCCTGAGTAGGCGTGTACCACGTACCAACGCTTTGCCATCTGCAACCTCTTGCTTTTTAACCAATTACACTGGAAATGACAGTGCCCAGCAACGCATCAAGCCCCCACAACAGGAGAGCCATAAACGCCACCACGAGCACAACAACACCAGTCGTCTGGCCTGTCTCCTGCTTGGTAGGCCACACAACACGCCGCACTTCAGCACGCGCATCCTGCAGCAGCGCTATAAAGGCGCGCCCCTTAACAGTAAAAGATGCCACCAACGCAGCAAAAATACCCATAACAACAACACCAGCCACCCTGTATAACAGGGGCTGATCATCATAATAGGCATTACCAATTACTGCAGCAGCAATAATCGCCGCCACAACCAACCATTTAAAGGCTTCCGCCGGAGATGACTGGGTTTGCTCTGTGCTTGTTGTCATATGGGCTAACCGCACCACCCTGACCACATTCACTGCGCTCAGGGAAAATTGCTCGAATTTGGCAGGCCAGGAGGGACTCGAACCCCCAACACCCGGTTTTGGAGACCGGTGCTCTACCAATTGAACTACTGGCCTAATTCTGTTTTCTTACAAATACAACTGGGCCGAGGATAATACTCGGCCCAACTCTGTTTGACTAGGGGTTATTCAACAATTTTGGCAACAACGCCAGCGCCAACAGTACGACCGCCTTCACGGATCGCAAAGCGCAGGCCTTCTTCCATCGCGATAGGCGCAATCAATGTTACGTCCATCTTGATGTTGTCGCCAGGCATAACCATCTCCACACCCTCTGGCAGCTCACACGCGCCAGTGATGTCGGTTGTACGGAAGTAGAACTGGGGACGATAGCCTTTGAAGAACGGCGTATGACGGCCACCCTCGTCTTTGCTCAGCACGTACACTTCTGCTTCGAAGCGAGTGTGCGGCTTGATCGCGCCTGGCTTACACAACACCTGGCCACGCTCAACTTCGTCACGCTTGGTTCCACGCAGCAGAACACCAACGTTCTCACCAGCACGACCTTCGTCCAGCAGCTTGCGGAACATCTCTACGCCAGTACAGGTGGTCTTGGTGGTATCTTTAACACCAACGATTTCGATCTCTTCACCTACTTTGATGATGCCGCGCTCAACACGACCAGTCACCACGGTACCACGACCGGAGATGGAGAATACGTCTTCGATAGGCATCAGGAAGGGCTGATCAATAGCACGCACTGGCTCTGGGATGTATTCATCCAGAGTTTCAACCAGCTTCTGCACAGACGGCATGCCGATGTCGGAAGTATCACCTTCCAGTGCTTTCAAAGCAGAACCTTTGATGATTGGCGTGTCGTCACCTGGGAAGTCGTATTGGTCCAGAAGTTCGCGAACTTCCATCTCAACCAGCTCCAGAAGCTCTTCATCGTCAACCATGTCGGCTTTGTTCAGGAACACAACAATATAAGGCACGCCTACCTGACGAGACAACAGGATGTGCTCACGAGTCTGAGGCATCGGGCCGTCAGCAGCGGAACATACCAGGATTGCGCCGTCCATCTGTGCAGCACCGGTGATCATGTTCTTAACATAGTCAGCGTGCCCAGGGCAGTCTACGTGCGCGTAGTGGCGAGTCGGGGACTCATACTCTACGTGTGAAGTAGAGATGGTGATACCACGCGCTTTTTCTTCTGGCGCTTTATCGATACCGTCAAATGCAACCGCAGCACCACCCCAGATTTCGGAACACACACGGGTCAAGGCAGCCGTCAAAGTGGTTTTACCATGATCTACGTGACCAATGGTGCCTACGTTTACGTGCGGTTTGCTTCGTTCAAATTTTTCCTTTGACATTGACCCTTCTCCTGGCCTGTACCTTTGAGGTTTCTTTATTACACACAAAAAACGGGAAGGCACAACACCAACCCGCAAATTCTGGAGCTCATAACCGGATTTGAACCGGTGACCTCTTCCTTACCAAGGAAGTGCTCTACCGACTGAGCTATATGAGCTAAAAACTTCACCAGATGGAGCGGGCAGCGGGGATCGAACCCGCATCATCAGCTTGGAAGGCTGAGGTTCTACCATTGAACTATGCCCGCCGGACCCTGCTTAACAGCGCCTGGCTTGCGGCGTACTGCACTCGGTATTACTGCCGCTTGAAAATGGTGGAGGGGGCAGGATTTGAACCTGCGAAGGCTGAGCCGTCAGATTTACAGTCTGATCCCTTTGACCACTCGGGAACCCCTCCAGAACTTCCAACTAGTGGAAGCCGACAAACACATACTAAATTGGAGCTGGCGAGAGGAGTCGAACCCCCGACCGGCTGATTACAAGTCAGCTGCTCTACCAACTGAGCTACGCCAGCGCTGCTCATCAATTTAGGCCGCGAATTCTACGCAAATTATTGGGTTAGTGCAAACATTTCACACGATGCATTTGAAATTTTTACACTGCCCCCAGACACCACAAGGGTTTCCAAGGTTTTCTGAAGATTTTCAAGGGGTTGTTCGGGAGGGATCCGCACCCAATATTCGTTCTGAATGCGTTCTTTTTGGCGCAACTCTGCCGCAAAACCGGCCTCCCTGACACTGGCGAGAACACCTTTAGCAGATTGTTCTTTATTGAATAGCCCAAGCGAAATAGCATTTTTTAGCTCTCCAGTGGATACGAGGTAGCTATCTATACGCTTTGCCTGCAAATTCCGAAGCACCGCCATTGCCTCCTTGCGGCTCTGCGCTGGCGGCATCAACACCCAATACTGGACATCTCTGGATAGTTCAAGCGCCTCAACTTTAGAAGTAAAGCCTTCAACTTTCAGATTCTTAACCAGAATTTCACCATCAGATTCAGCCTCATAGGGGCCGACCGACACACACATTGCTTCTTTCTTGGCCTTAACGCTGTCCACTTCGCGATGCACAGGGGTGGGAGGCACCACCACAACCGGTGCTGGCGGCGGCGCACTGCTGGCCGTGTCGGGTAATCGCTCAGTGAGTAATACGAGCGCCTTCCCTTTCAGTGGCGGCAAAACACTCGCACTTGCTTCTGCTGGAGCATAATCAGACCCACGCACAAGCTCCCACGCAAAGTAAGCAACATTCGAAATCAATAGGGTAAGTACAATCCAGCGCATTATCTTGTCGTTATCCTTGTAATATGACGTTGCTATATTTAGCTACGCATCCACCAAAAGCTCAGCCTGCTCCAGCAACCTCATGCCATCAAACACCAAACCCTGAGCCAGCTCATAAGTGCTACTCAGATGAGAGCCTACAAGGGGGGCATCACCGCCTGCAAGAATAAGTTTAGCTTCTGGGGAAGATTTTAGGAGGTTTTGATAACTGGACTCAATCAGCGCCACCAAGGCATGCAACGCCCCATTATAAACCGCTTCTGCCGTGTTGATACCGGGCTTAAGGCTTGCCATCTCAAACCCAGAAGGGCTCGGTTTAATGTTATCGGTGCCGGACAACAACCCCCGCAAAGATAACTCAAGCCCACTCACAATAAAGCCCCCCGCGTGGACACCTGCACTATCCACAAAATCCAGAGTTGCTGCTGTACCAAGATCGGCCACCACACAGGCACTCTTTTCTCTACTCCAGGCGGCAACGACCGCCAGCCAGCGATCTATACCAAGACGGGACACATCTGCGTATGCACACCTGACCCCTAACGCCTCACCAGTCACCACACAACGCTTAACCGGCACAGCAAGACAGCGCTGAACAACCTCCGTGAGCACTGCCTGTCGCGCCTGACCAAGCACGCTCGCAACCACCGCACTGGTAATCTGTGATTGCCCCGCCAAGCCTTGCAGCCATGCTTCGAATTCATGGTATTCCTGGACAACTACATCCTTTTTCTGCCCTAATCGCCACTTAACCCGAGTATTGCCGAAATCCAAATACAACGTGGTCATAGAGCTAACCTCAAGCTCAACTCCCCACCCTTGATGACCTGCGTTCTGCCATTGGATTCCAAGATCAGGCCCCCACTGGAATCCACGCCTCTGGCCACACCCAAGATATCCGCCGCACCCGTTTTTATTACCACATCCTTGTCCGCATAAACATCCAGCGCCAGCCATTCCTGCTGAAAAGCCGCAAACCCCTCCCTAGAGAACAGATCCAGCATTTTAACCAACTCAGACAACACCGTAGAAGCAAGCAAGTTGCGGCCGATGCCAGGGCGCACATCCTCCAGCCGGGCCCAAGCCTGATCAATAGCGATTGCGGCATTAGCCGGCAAACGATGATTGACCCCAACCCCTAACACAACTTGGCAACGGCCGGAGGGGTCTCCGGTCATTTCAAGCAGGATTCCACTCAACTTAGCGCCATTCACCAACAGATCGTTGGGCCACTTCAACCCCACATGCTCAACACCGAGCAAACGTAGCGCGTTAGCAACAGCCACCCCGGTTGCAAGACTCAGCCCCTCCAACTGCGCTGCCCCCTGATGAAACTCCCACACCAAAGATACATAGAGGTTACTGGCAAAGGGCGAGACCCAGTTGCGACCGCGTCGGCCTCGGCCTGCGGTTTGCTGCTCTGCCATGCAGACATAACCAGACCCAACACCCTGAGCAGCTTTTGCCATGGCAATGTCGTTAGTGGAGACCACCAACGTCTCCACCTCCAGTTGCGTTACCAATGACCGGGCATCACTGCTTAACTGACCCAATATTTGCGTAGAGTCCAACCACTCCATAGGGTACGGAAGCCGGTATCCCTTACCCCTTACCGACTGAACATCCAACCCAGACTCCTGTAACTTCTGGACCTGCTTCCACACTGCCGCTCGCGAGACACCCAATGCCACCCCAAGCTCATCACCACCGTGGAACTGGCCATCAGCGAGCAGCTTGATTAGATCCTGCAGACGCTCATCAGAGGAATGTTGACTGCTTTTGCTCAAATTCTTTCCTTATTCCTTCACACACTATGTCGCATAACTGAAAAACAAATGGGGCACCAATAGAGAAATAGGCCAAATTGCCATCTTGGCGGCGATTTACCAGCCCCGCCCCCCTTAATATGGAGAGATGCTTGGAAACATTGGGCTGCGAAGCACCGGTTCGCTCAACCAGGCTCCCCACCGTCAATTCACCACCCCTGAGATTATGCAGTATTTTCAGCCGCATAGGATCACTTAGCACTCGAAATCGCTGAGATATCACATCCAGCTGCTCATCCGACATTATCTGGTCCGGCACATCCATCTCACTACACCCAAACTCAACAAATCATTCCAGAAAGAATACCACAGCAATCCAATTTGACCATATAGCCATATAGTTATATTATGAGTTACTAATTAATGCTTCCGACGGAACAATAAGGCGCACCCAATGAGAGACCAACTAATCCACTTCGCCATCACACACCCCAAGCGCATATTATGGATTACCTTGATCGTCACCCTGATTGCCGCTGCGCAGATTCCTCGAATCCACATCGACACCGACCCAGAAAACATGCTGCCGAGTGATCAGATTGATCGCGTTATTCATGATCGTATTAAGCAAGAATTTAACCTTTACGATCTGATTGTGGTGGGTATTGTTAACAACGAAAGTTCAAATGGTATTTTCAACACAGCATCTTTGAGCAACCTTAAAATGCTGAGTGATGACATCGAGAACATTGAGGGCGTAATCGGTCACGAGCTGATGAGCCTTGCTTCGGTAGACAATATTACTCAAGAAGGGCCTGGCACCATTCGTTTTCAGTGGATGATACCCAAGGACATTGCTTCCCGCATGACACCGGAGCAGACCCAGCAAGCGGTTGAGCGCCTGCCGATGTTCAAAAACACATTAGTCTCAGAAGATGGTAAAGCCGCCGCTATTTACGTACCAATTGAGAAGAAGGAATACAGCAACGAAATATCCAAGAAAATCCAAACCCTTATAGAACAACTACCAAAGGGAGATGAATATTACATAACTGGGCTTCCAGTTGCAGAAGACACCTTCGGTATTGATATGTTTATTCAAATGGCCATCTCTGCCCCTATGGCAGCCATGGCCATATTTCTATTGATGTGGTTATTCTTTCGAAGTTTTGTCCTGATCAGCGCGCCGATGTTAGTGGCTATGGCCACAGTCATTACCACAATGGGCGTGCTGATCGGCATGGGCTACACGGTTCATATAATGAGTTCAATGATACCCATTTTTCTGATGCCTATCGCGGTGGTGGACTCCGTTCATATTCTGTCGGAGTTTGCGGAACTCCACAAACCCGGGCACAACGTTCGCAACACTATCGAGCAAGTGCTCAGGAACCTATTCAGGCCCATGCTGTTCACATCCATCACCTCAGCGGTGGGCTTTGCATCACTTGCATTCACTCCCATACCTCCGGTTCAAGTGTTCGGGCTATTTGTGGCGTTCGGTATAGCGTTGGCATTCTTGCTTACCATCATTTTTGTACCTGCCTATATCGCCTCACTGTCAGAACAACGCATCCAAGCGTTGGCAGAAAAACACCATGCTAATACTGGGTTTGCTCTCAGCGGCGTACTAAACGGGGTTAGAAAACTGTCCAGCAGCAGCGCAAAGCTGGTTATATCCGCTGCGATCGGCTTATCTATCGTGAGCTACTACGGAATAACCCAAATCGAAATCAACGACAATCCAGTACGCTGGTTCAAAGAAAGCCACCCCATTCGCGTAGCCGATCGGGTACTCAACCAGCACTTCGCCGGCACCTATGACGCTTACCTGGTACTGAGTAAAGATACAACACCAACTCAAAATCAGTTCCTGCAGCAACTCGACGACATCAGCAAGGATAGCGAGTTGATTAAGAGCGTTATCGAACAGAACCTAAAGCCCGACACCCCTTTTACCGAACAGCTTAGCGCCATTATTCAAAATGCAGACAATGCTTCTTTTGACGCAGACGTGAGCGACGTCGAATCACTGGAACGACTCATTTCCATGTCAGAAAACACACAGCAAGCCATAAAGTATTTCACACAACCGGATGCGCTAACCTACATACAAGAGTTACAGAACTACCTGGCAGGCGGAGAGCTGGTAGGTAAATCCAATAGCTTTTCCGATGTAGTTAAAACAGTGTACCGAGAACTGCAAAGCGGTGACTCATCCTTCTATCGAATACCGGACAACGCAAACCAGACCGCGCAAACAGTGCTGAGCTATCAGTCATCCCATCGTCCTTACGACCTTTGGCATTTCGTGACCCCTGATTTCCAGAAATCAGCGATATGGTTACAGCTTAGCAGTGGTGACAACAAGGACATGTCAGCCGTAATCGAACAGGTTGAACAGTTCATTCTACTGAACCCACTTCCTGAAGGCGTCACACTCGAATGGGGTGGCTTGGCGTACATCAATGTTGTGTGGCAAGAAGCCATGGTAGAAGGCATGTTAAATAGCTTATTAGGTGCTTTCGTTATGGTCTTCGTGGTTATGATTATTCTGTTTCGATCATTCACATTCGGATTGCTGGCAATGATTCCATTAACCCTAACCATCGCATTAATCTATGGCTTGATTGGTTGGATTGGAAAGGATTACGACATGCCGGTAGCTGTCCTATCCTCCCTCACGCTTGGTTTATCGGTTGATTTTGCGATCCACTTTCTTGACCGGGCTAGAGACATCCACCAGAAAACCGGCAACTGGTCAGAAACATTAATCCAGATGTACGGAGAACCCGGCGTTGCAATATTGCGCAACGCAATTGTCATCGCGATAGGTTTTCTACCTCTACTGGCTGCTCCACTCGTTCCATACAACACCGTTGGGATATTCCTGGCATCAATCATGGCCGCAAGCTGTGTCGTGACACTCATACTACTACCAGCAATTATGACATTATCGAATCGCTTTATATTTCCTCAAGATAGAAGGAACCCTGCATGACACTCTTACAAAAAGCCTCATTAGCCTACACACTGATTGCATTGGCTGGCAGCGCCTATGCAGAACCAGAACTGACAGTGAATGACATTATCACCAAAGCGAACAACGTCGCCTTTTATCAGGGTAACGATGGCCGTGCGGAAACTCGAATGAAGATTGTGGATAGCAGCGGCAGAGAACAGATAAGGCAGTTCACTATTCTACGCAAAGACAACGAAGATGGCGGGAACCAACAGTTCTACGTTCTGTTTCAGCGCCCGTCTGATGTAAAGCGCACAGCGTTTTTGGTAAAAAAGAACGTCGGTGGTGACGACGACCGCTGGCTTTACCTACCCAGTCTAGACCTGGTTAAACGAATATCCGCAGGAGACAAGCGTACCAGCTTCGTAGGAAGCGATTTCTATTATGAAGACGTATCCGGTCGTGCATTATCCGAAGACAGACATGAGCTACTGGAAACTACTGACACGCATTATGTAATCGACAATCATCCCAAGGATCCAGCCTCAGTAGAGTTTAAACATTATAAGGTCTGGGTAAACAAGAGCACCTTTCTGCCTGAGCGGACTGAGTACTTTGATGAGCAGGAGAAGCTATTCAGATCAGTGGAATCGCTAGAGCACAACATCATCGATGGCTATGCCACCGTCACAAAGATGAAGGTCTCCGATTTCCGCACCGGTGGCTTTACGCTAAGTGAGATTCGCTTCATCAAATACGATATTGGCTTACCTGACAGTGTATTTTCAGAGCGCTCTCTGCGATCTCCACCCCAGGAATGGCTTAAGCGGCCTGAGAAGTAGCATATGACCCGAACAACTCTATCAACACATCTGACATTATCGTCTCTAATGACTATGCTCTTGATGATTAGCGCACCTCCATTAAAGGCTCAGGATGCCACCGATGATTCGGGTGAAGAGTGGAGCGACGAATGGTCGGATGACGCGCATGACTCTACACCCCTATTTCCAATATCCGGTTATTTTGAATCTACTGCCAGTTATCGAACTAAGCACAACAATGTCATAGATAATGAGTGGGTCGCACAAGACGTGCGAGGGCGAATTCAGACCTATTATAGCCAGCACGACATAGTCGCAAGTTACAAGGGTGAGATTTACTTCGACGGCATAACATCCGAGTGGCATAGCCTGAATCGAGAGGCTTATATTGGCTTTACGCCTACGTCATCAATAGACATAAGGGCCGGCAGACAGGTATTAACCTGGGGGACAGGAGATCTACTCTTCTTAAATGACTTTTTTCCCAAGAACTGGGTAGCGCTTTTCAGCGGGTATGATCAGCAGTACCTTAAAGCACCTTCAGATGCAGTTAAAATCAGCGGATACAGTGATTTCGTCAACATAGACTTAATACTATCTCCCCAGTTTGACTCAGACGAATTCATTACTGGTGAAAAACTTTCCTATTACTCCGCGGCCGACAAAAGCATCGTCGCAGCACCACCCACCTTACGCGCAAAAAAGCCCGGCACCTCATCAGAGGATTCTGAAGTGGCTTTGCGCATCTACAAGAATACTGACGGCATTGAATACGCGGCCTACCTATACCAAGGTTTTTACAAAACCCCTGAAGGCTACAATATAGAAATGCAAACGCCCTATTTTCCAGAATTACGAAGCATAGGGGCCAGCGCCAGAACCGGTGCATTTAACGGCATAGCCAACATAGAATACGCTTATTGGAACTCCGCTGAGAGCAATGGGGGGCGCAACCCTTACGTTCCTAACGATCAGTCCCGTTTTCTAATGGGGTATGAAACTGAGATTGTTCGTAATATTACAGCTAGCTTTCAATATTACGCTGAGTACACTCACGATTATGAAGCGTTAGTGCGCTCATATCCATCACCAGAAGACCGCCCTCAACAAATACGCCAAGTTCTGACAACCCGTTGGACCCTCAACACCCAGCAGTCAAACCTCGTGTACTCAGCTTTTTTGTTTTATTCAACATCGGATGAAGATTACTACTTTATACCCAATGTAATGTATCGGGTGAATGACAGTTGGCAATTCAACTCAGGCGCGAATCTACTCGGAGGCAAAAGACAGAGCACACTATTTGGGCAGATGGAGGCCAATTCAAATATATATCTCAGAGCGAAATTCATATTCTAGGAGGCAACATGACAATTAACGAAGGTTTACGATTTGCCGCAGGCATATTCACATTGCTAAGCTTACTGCTTGGTGTATATATTCACGAGTACTGGTTCTTTTTCACCGGTTTTGTGGCTTTAAACCAAATACAGTCAGCATTCACACACTGGTGCCCAATGATGTGGATGCTAGGAAAAGCAGGCTTAAAGCGAGAACAAGTGCTGTAAATAAATATAATGCGCCTTACCGCAGGGCATAAAAAAACCCCGATCAGGTTACTGATCGGGTTTTTTGGTAATAAGAGCCTGACGATGACCTACTCTCACATGGCGAATGCCACACTACCATCGGCGATGCTGCGTTTCACTTCTGAGTTCGGCAAGGGATCAGGTGGTTCCACAGCTCTATTGTCGTCAGGCAAAGGGGATCGATGACCCGTTTGCTGTTTGCAATCGATTCATCAAATTCGTTAACGAGGTATTGAGTCGCCAGCCGATTGGCATGGCTTACTCGATTAGCGGCTACGCTACATTTTAAGACTGTCGTCTATAGTTGCTGCCTTATAACATCGGTGAAGTTGTCTTCACTTAGGGTTATATGGTCAAGCCTCACGGACAATTAGTACTGGTTAGCTTAACGCCTCACAACGCTTCCACACCCAGCCTATCAACGTCGTAGTCTTCGACGGTCCTTTAGGAGGATCAAGTCCTCAGGGAGATCTAATCTTGAAGGGGGCTTCCCGCTTAGATGCTTTCAGCGGTTATCCTGTCCGAACATAGCTACCGGGCAATGCCACTGGCGTGACAACCCGAACACCAGAGGTTCGTTCATTCCGGTCCTCTCGTACTAGGAACAACTCTCCTCAAATCTCCAACGCCCACGGCAGATAGGGACCGAACTGTCTCACGACGTTCTAAACCCAGCTCGCGTACCACTTTAAATGGCGAACAGCCATACCCTTGGGACCGGCTTCAGCCCCAGGATGTGATGAGCCGACATCGAGGTGCCAAACACCGCCGTCGATATGAACTCTTGGGCGGTATCAGCCTGTTATCCCCGGAGTACCTTTTATCCGTTGAGCGATGGCCCTTCCATACAGAACCACCGGATCACTATGACCTGCTTTCGCACCTGCTCGAGTTGTGACTCTCACAGTCAAGCGCCCTTTTGCCATTATACTCAATGCGCGATGTCCGACCGCGCTGAGGGCACCTTCGCACTCCTCCGTTACTCTTTGGGAGGAGACCGCCCCAGTCAAACTACCCACCACACGCTGTCCTCAATCCAGATAATGGATCTAAGTTAGAACCCCAACATTACCAGGCTGGTATTTCAAGGTTGACTCCACGATGACTGGCGTCACCGCTTCAAAGTCTCCCAGCTATCCTACACAAGTAAGGTCAGAGTCCAGCGTGAAGCTATAGTAAAGGTTCACGGGGTCTTTCCGTCTAGCCGCGGGTACACTGCATCTTCACAGCGATTTCAATTTCACTGAGTCTCGGGTGGAGACAGCGTCCCCATCATTACGCCATTCGTGCAGGTCGGAACTTACCCGACAAGGAATTTCGCTACCTTAGGACCGTTATAGTTACGGCCGCCGTTTACCGGGGCTTCGATCAAGAGCTTCTCCGAAGATAACCCCATCAATTAACCTTCCGGCACCGGGCAGGCGTCACACCGTATACGTCCACTTTCGTGTTTGCACAGTGCTGTGTTTTTAATAAACAGTTGCAGGGACCTAGTATCTGCGACTGCCGTCCGCTTACGGAGCAAGTCCTTCACGGTCAGCAGCGTGCCTTCTCCCGAAGTTACGGCACCATTTTGCCTAGTTCCTTCACCCGAGTTCTCTCAAGCGCCTTGGTATTCTCTACCCGACCACCTGTGTCGGTTTGGGGTACGATTCACAATAACCTGAAGCTTAGAAGGTATTTCCTGGAAGCTTGGCATCGACGACTTCCCGCCACATGGGCAGTGGTCTCGTGTCTCAGCTTTAAGGACCCGGATTTTCCTAAGTCCTCGGCCTACGCACTTTCCCCGGGACAACCAACGCCCGGTACGCCTAGCCTTCTCCGTCTCTCCATCGCAGTTATTGCAAGTACGGGAATATTAACCCGTTTCCCATCGACTACGCTTCTCAGCCTCGCCTTAGGGGTCGACTCACCCTGCCCCGATTAGCGTTGGACAGGAACCCTTGGTCTTTCGGCGGGGAAGTTTTTCACTCCCCTTATCGTTACTCATGTCAGCATTCGCACTTCTGATACCTCCAGCAAACCTCTCGATTCACCTTCAACGGCTTACAGAACGCTCCTCTACCGCGTGCACAAGTGCACACCCGCAGCTTCGGTGACTAGTTTAGCCCCGTTACATCTTCCGCGCAGGCCGACTCGACTAGTGAGCTATTACGCTTTCTTTAAAGGATGGCTGCTTCTAAGCCAACCTCCTAGCTGTCTATGCCTTCCCACATCGTTTCCCACTTAACTAGTACTTGGGGACCTTAGCTGGCGGTCTGGGTTGTTTCCCTTTTCACGACGAACGTTAGCACCCGCCGTGTGTCTCCCGGATAGTACTCACAGGTATTCGGAGTTTGCATGGGGTTGGTAAGTCGGGATGACCCCCTAGCCCAAACAGTGCTCTACCCCCTGTGGTATAAGTCCGAGGCGCTACCTAAATAGCTTTCGAGGAGAACCAGCTATCTCCCGGCTTGATTAGCCTTTCACTCCGACCCACAAGTCATCCGAATCTTTTTCAACAGATTACGGTTCGGTCCTCCAGTGCCTGTTACGGCACCTTCAACCTGCCCATGGGTAGATCGCCGGGTTTCGGGTCTACACCCAGCAACTGAACGCCCTATTAAGACTCGGTTTCCCT